>NZ_BADD01000001.1 GCF_000333455.1 Rhodopseudomonas sp. B29 | reverse complement strand
ACCAGCTTCATCAGCGTGCGGACCTGGCTGCCGGAGATCGTCGCCTTGATGGGGCGGAAATCGGTCCGGTAAATATCGACGGCCGGACACAGCGCCCGCGCCTGCTGTTCGGTGAGGCCAACCGCGCCGACTTCAGGCTGCGAGAACACTGCGGTCGGAATGTTCGAGTAGTCGACCCGCACGTCCTTGCCGCCGAACAGATTGTCGGCGACGGCGTGGCCTTCGCGGATCGCCACCGGCGTCAGGTTGATGCGATGGGTGACGTCGCCGATGGCGTAGATGTGCGGCACCGATGTGCGGCAGTAATCGTCGACCGCGATGCCGCCATTGTCGGGATTCATGGCGACGCCGGCTTTTTCCAGGCCGAGATTGGCGACGGCCGGATGCCGGCCGATCGCGAACATCACCTTGTCGGACGCGACGCTCGAGCCGTTGGACAAATGCGTGACGTACTCATCGCCCAGCTTCTCGACCTTCGCCACGGTGCAGCCGGTGAGGATATTGATGCCCTCGCGCTCCATCTCGGTGCGAACATGAGCGCGGACCTCTTCGTCGAAGCCACGCAGAATGTTGTCGCCGCGATAGATCACGGTGACGTCGCTGCCGAGATTGGCGAAGATGCAGGCGAATTCCAGCGCGATGTAACCACCGCCCTGGATGACGATGCGCTTGGGCAATTCCTTCAGATCGAACACCTCGTTGGACGAGATGACATGCTCGATGCCGGGGATTTCCTTGCCGTGATTGGGCGCGCCGCCGGTGGCGATCAGGATATGCTTGGCGCGCAGCTTCTCGCCGGTCGAAAGCCGCACGGTGTGCGGATCCTCGAACACCGCACGGGCCCGGTGCACCACCGCGCCGGACTTGGCGACGTTGCCGGCGTAGATGCCCTCGAGCCGGGCGATTTCCTTGTCCTTGGCGGCGATCAGCGTCGGCCAATCGAAGCTCGCCTCGGGGATGCTCCAGCCGAAGCCTTTGGCGTCGCGGATTTCCTGATGAACGTGGGAGGCATAGACGAACAGCTTCTTCGGCACGCAGCCGCGGATCACACAAGTGCCGCCGTAGCGATATTCCTCGGCGATGACGACACGGGCGCCATGCCCGGCGGCGATACGGGCGGCGCGTACGCCCCCGGAGCCGCCACCGATGACGAACAGGTCCGCATCGAAATCCGCCATCGTCTTCGCCCTCGGAAGCTGTCGCTCATGCTCGGCGGCATCCACCGCTGGCCAAGTCGTCGTCGTTTCTGTTTCTCCGTCATGGCCGGGCTTGTCCCGGCCATCCACGTCACTCACGGCTAGCCCAGTATCGTGGATGCCCGGGACAAACCCGGGCATGCCGAATAGATAGAGCCAGCAGGCTGGTACGCAACGTCAGATGTTCTTGCCGCGCTTGCGCATCTCGGCGCGGAATTCGCCGTTGACCTCTTCGGCGAACTTCTGCGCCCACTGCTGCATGTACTGCATGCTTTCCTGGATCGCCCTCGGTTCGGTGTTGAGCAGCTTCTGGCCGAGCGGCGACTTGTAGAACGTGACGAGGTCCTTGAGCTCCTGCTCGGAGAACTCGGTGGCGTAGATCTTCGCCATGCCGTCGCCGATCTCCTTCTCGCGGCCGGCCATCTTCTTGGCGACGACCACCGCGACGTCCTTGAGATCCTGCTGATAGTTCAGATTGCTCTGCATCAGCGTATCCATCGTGCGCTGCACGATGTTGGGAATGGCGTTGGCGTAGATGCCGCTGGCCTTTTTGAGATCGAGGATTTCCTTGGCGTAGGCCATCGCGGCCGGGCTCGGGTTGGCGGTCTGCGCCATCGCCTGGCCGCCCGCCATCGCCATGCCCAGCGCCAGACTGGCGGCAAGCACGAGGTTCGACAGATACTTCATTCTAAAGTCTCCTGGGATTAGACGGCGATCACGCCGGTTCGACAGTTCGAATTCCTTCGGCGCCGGCGAGGACGACCAGCCGCGCCATGCCGATGAACAGGCCGTGCTCGACCACACCCGGGATTGCAGACAACAATCCGGCCAAGTGGGGAGCATCGGGAATCCGGTTCAAGTGGGCGTCGATGATCCAGTGGCCGCCATCGGTGACGAAAGCATGGCCGTCTTTGGTCCGGCGCAGCGACAGCTCACCCCCCGTCCCGGCCTGCTCGAAAGCCAGCATCAGCGCCCGCCGGGTCGCCGCCAGCCCGAACGGGATGACTTCGACCGGGAGTGGAAACCGGCCGAGCGTCGGCACCCATTTGGTGTCGTCGGCGATCACGACCATTCGGTCCGAGGCCCCTGCCACGATCTTCTCGCGCAGCAGCGCCCCGCCGCCGCCCTTGATCAGGTTCAGCTGAGGATCGACCTCGTCGGCACCGTCCACGGTGAGGTCGAGCCGGTCGATCTCGTCCAGGGTCGTCAGCTTGATGCCGCAGCGCTCGGCGTCGGCGCGGGTCACCTCGGAGGTCGGAACGCCAATGACATCCAGCCCGTCCCGGACTCGCTCGCCGAGCAGCTCGACGAAATGCTTGGCGGTGGAGCCGGTGCCGAGCCCGAGCCGCATGCCGTCGCGGACCTCTTCCAGAGCCCGCGCCGCGGCCCGGCGCTTCAACGCTTCCTTGTCCATCCGATCGACCCCAACGCGCAATGCCGCGCCCCCCGCGGCCGCGCCCTTTTAGCGGCCTTCGCCGGCCACGAACAGGCGGATTGTGGGCATTGGCACGTGTGCCGGTTGCAGAAATCGTCGGTTGAGGCTAGCGGTTTAGATATGAGTTCGTCCCGCATCGTCGTTTTCGATCTCGACGGCACGCTGGTGGATACCGCGCCCGACCTGATCAACGCGCTGAATTACATCCTCAATCGCGAGGGCATGCCGGCCGTGCCGATGGCCGTTGCCCGCAACATGATCGGGCAAGGCGCGCGCCGCCTGCTCGAACGCGGCCTGGAGCTCGATGGGCGGGCCATCGGAATCGACGATATCAACCGTCTGACGGTCGACTTCATCGACTATTATGCCGCCCACATCGCCGACGAGTCGCGCCCGTTCGAAGGGCTGGAGACGACGCTCGACCAGCTGGCCGACCAAGGCTACCGCTTCGCGGTCTGCACCAACAAGCTCGAAGGTCTGTCGCGCCTGCTGCTCGATCGCCTTAATCTGACCAGCCGTTTTGCGGCGATCTGCGGCGCCGACACCTTTGGCGCCTCCAAACCGGACCCGACGATTCTGCGCGAGACCGTCGCCCGGGCCGGCGGTGACCTGGCCACGGCTGTGATGGTGGGCGACGCCGGGCCGGACGTCGGCGTGGCGCGGCGGGCCGGTGTGCCGGTCATCGGCGTGGAGTTCGGCTACACCGAAGTTCCGATCGCCGAGCTCAAGCCGGACCTCCTGGTCGGCCATATGCGCGACCTGCCGGCAGCGGTGAGCCGCCTGCTGCCTCCTGCATGACGACCACAACGGCTTGCAGTTTCTGGTAAATTTCGCCGTGCACAGGCGTTAACCAATTTTTAGGTTTACGGCTCGTTCGGTTGCATCGACGGCATGACGATCCTATGGTCCGCCCGGGGCTGTGGCGGATGGCCGCATAAGGGACGGATGGGACATGCGTCGATTTTTTGTATTTGCTGTGGCGGGACTAGCACTTGGAGGCTGTTCTTCGCTCTCCGGCGCGTTCAAGTCGGAACCGCCGACGGTCGCCGTGCAACTGGATTCCACGCCGCAGGGCGCGGACGCCCTGACCTCGACCGGCCAAAGCTGTAAGACCCCCTGCTCGATCACAGTGCCGCCGGGTGACTTCACCGTCACCTTCTCGATGGCCAAGTTCCAGCCGGCGACGGTGCCGGTCACGGTGACGGTCACCGAAGGCAGCCTGATGTCGCAGGGTACCGCATCGGCCTCGCCGAATCCGGTCACAGCCGAGCTGCAGCCGGCCAAGCCGGTCCGCGCTCGCAAGCCGGTTCACAGGGCGCGCAAGCCGAAGGCAGCGGCCCCGGCCGCAGAGGCCCCGGCAGCCGCATCGCCGTTCCCGGCTCCAGCAGCCGCGCCGGCGCGCTGACGCTTCGCAACGCAGCACAGGGCATGATTGTCGTCAGCGACGATCATGCCTAGATAGATGCGAGCTCTTCGCCGCTGAACCTGCGGCGAGGTCGATAGGGCCCGCGAATGACCAGTGCCGAGACGACTCCGCCGAATCTCGGCGCGCCGATGATCGACCCGTTCGGGCGAACGATCAGCTATCTGCGCGTGTCGATCACCGACCGCTGCGACTTCCGTTGCGTCTACTGCATGTCGGAAGACATGAACTTCCTGCCCCGCGCGGACCTGCTCACGCTCGAAGAACTCGATCGGCTGTGCTCGGCCTTCATCGCGCGCGGCGTGCGCAAGCTGCGGCTGACCGGCGGCGAGCCGCTGGTCCGTCGCAACATGATGTCGCTGGTGCGTTCGCTGTCGCGCCATCTGACGACCGGCGCGCTCGGCGAACTGACCCTGACCACGAACGGCTCGCAGCTCGCAAAGTATGCGGCCGAACTGGCCGATTTCGGCGTCAAACGGATCAACGTCTCGCTCGATACGCTGAATGCAGCGACCTTCAAGAGCATCACCCGCTGGGGCGAACTCGACCGCGTGCTGGACGGCATCAAGGCCGCCCTAGCCGCCGGCCTCGCCGTCAAGATCAACACCGTGGCGTTGAAGGGCGTCAACGAGGACGAGATCCCGTCGTTGATGGAATGGGCCCACGGGCTCGGCATGGGGCTGACCCTGATCGAGGTGATGCCGCTCGGCGATGTCGGCGAGGGCCGCATCGATCAATACGTTCCGCTGTCGCTGATCCGCGCCCGGCTCGCCAATAACTACACCCTGACCGATCTGCCGGATTCGACCGGGGGCCCGGCGCGCTACGTCCGGGTCGGCGAGACCGGCGGGAGGCTCGGCTTCATCACGCCCCTCACCCATAATTTCTGTGAATCCTGCAATCGCGTGCGCGTCACCTGCACCGGCACGCTGCACACCTGCCTCGGCCAGGAGGACGCCACCGATCTGCGGCGTCCGCTGCGCGCCTCGGCGGACGACGATCTGCTCAACGCCGCGATCGACCGCGCCATCGGCACCAAGCCGAAGGGCCACGACTTCATCATCGATCGCCGCCACAACCGCCCGAGCGTCGGCCGGCACATGAGCGTCACCGGCGGTTGACGTCGCGCGTTGTTCGACAGCGATTTCCGCTGTCAAACCACGCCAATGACACCCATTTTCCAATTGACGGCAGGAATAACCGCTGAAATGGTGCGCCCGCTTCGCGCGCCATGGCGGATCAGCGACTCCTTGTCGCAACACCAAGACCGGGCGCTACGGGAGGAGACCTGGCCTTGCAGGCGTTGCTCGGATTGAGCCGGAAGATCGACGCGTTCAGCACCTTCGTGGGACGCTGGCTGTCCTGGCTGATCGTCGTGGCTGTGGTGATTTCGGCGGGCAATGCGATCGTCCGCAAGGTGCTCGACACCTCCTCCAATTCGTTCCTGGAATTGCAGTGGGTGCTGTTCAGCGTGGTGTTCATGCTGTGCTCACCCTGGACGCTGCTCAGTAACGAACACATCCGCATCGACATCATCAATCACACGCTGCCGCTCAAGGTGCGGGGCTGGATCGACATGATCGGCCACGTCCTGTTCCTGATGCCGTTCGCGATCGTGATCTTGTGGTGGTCGGTGCCGTTCTTCCTGAATTCCTACGATCAGAACGAGCAGTCGTTCAGCGCCGGCGGCCTGCCGCAATGGCCGGCCAAATCACTGATCATGATCATGTGCGTGCTGCTGATCGTGCAGGGCATTTCCGAGATCATCAAGCGCGCCGCGATGCTGATGGGTGTGATCCCGGACAGCAACATCGCGCAGGGTTCGCACAGCGCCGCCGAGCTCGAAGCCGAGCGGCTGGTGATGAATATCGGCAGCGACAAGCCTTGAGCCGAACTGTGGTCATCGCGTTGGGGGGCCGGTCCGAATGACCGCACTATTCATCCACTACATGGCGCCGATCATGTTCGGGTCGTTGGTAGTGTTCCTGCTGCTCGGCTATCCGGTCGCGTTTTCGCTGGCCGCCAACGGCCTGCTGTTCGCGTTCGTCGGCATCGAACTCGGACTGTTCCGGCCGGACTTCCTGCAGGCCCTGCCCGACCGCGTGTACGGCGTGATGAACAACGAGACGCTGCTGGCGATCCCGTTCTTCACATTCATGGGGCTGGTGCTGGAGAGATCCGGCATGGCCGAGGATCTGCTCGAGACCATCGGCCAGCTGTTCGGCTCGATCCGCGGCGGCATCGCCTATGCGGTGGTGTTCGTCGGTGCCCTGCTCGCCGCCACCACCGGCGTGGTCGCCGCCTCGGTGATCTCGATGGGCCTGATCTCGCTGCCGATCATGCTGCGCTACGGCTACGACCGCCGCGTCGCGACCGGCATCATCGCCGCCTCCGGCACGCTGGCCCAGATCATCCCGCCGTCGCTGGTGCTGATCGTGATGGCCGACCAGCTCGGCCGCTCGGTCGGCGACATGTACGAGGGCGCGTTCATCCCCGGCATCGTGCTGTCGTTGCTGTATGCCGGCTACATTTTCCTGGTCACGGTGTTCGCCCCGAAGGCGGCGCCCGGCCTGCCGCTCGAGGCGCAGACGCTGCGCGAGCCGGAGACCGCCCGGCATCCGCTGATCATGCCGCTGGCGGCGCTGTCCGCGGCGGGCGCGGCCTATTTGTTCGCGGTCCACCTCGATCTGTTCGACTGGAGCATGCCGGCGTTCGCCAAGGTCGGCCTGCCGGCGCTGGCGATGCAGGGCTTCTGGTTCGTAATCCTGCTCGGGGTCCTGTTCCGGCCGTTCCTGGGTGTGATCCGCACCATGACGATGTCGCTGTATCTCGTCGTCTTGGTGTCGACGCTGACCGGAATCGCCCTGATGCGGTTCACCGACGTGAAGGCCGGCGCCGATTACGTCGTGCTGACGATGTCGGCCACCGTGGCGCTGTCGTTCGTGATCGCGATCATCAACCGGCTGCTGCGGCTGAAGCTGCTCTCCAAGCTCGCCGAGCAGGTGGTGTTCGTGATGGTGCCGCCGCTCGGGCTGATCTTCCTGGTGCTGGGGACGATCTTCATCGGCGTCGCCACCCCGACCGAAGGCGGTGCGATGGGCGCCGCTGGCGCGATGTTGCTGGCGCTGGCGAAGCGCCGGCTCAGCTTCGAAATGACCCGCCAGGCCACCGAAGCCACCGCCAAGCTGTCGGCCTTCGTGGTGCTGATCCTGGTCGGCGCCCGTGTGTTCTCGCTGACCTTCTACGGCGTCGACGGCCACCGCTGGGTCGAAGAGCTGCTGGTGTCGCTGCCCGGCGGCCAGATCGGCTTCCTGATCTTCGTCAACGCCTTCGTGTTCGTGCTGGCGTTCTTCCTCGACTTCTTCGAGCTCGCCTTCATCGTCATCCCGCTGCTCGGCCCGCCGGCCGAAAAGCTGGGCATCGATCTCATCTGGTTCGGCGTCATCCTCGGCGTCAACATGCAGACCTCGTTCATGCACCCGCCGTTCGGCTTCGCACTGTTCTATCTGCGCTCGGTGGCGCCGAAGCTGCCTTACATCGACCGCGTCAGCGGCAAGGAAATGGCGCCGGTCACCACCGGCCAGATCTACTGGGGCTCGGTGCCATTTGTGCTCATCCAGATCATCATGGTGACGCTGGTGATCGCCTTCCCCTCGATGGTGATGCACTACAAGGGCGCGGCCTCCACGGTCGATCCCTCCAAGGTCAAGATCGACCTGCCGCAGATGGACATCCCGCCGCTCGACTTCGGCCCGCCGAAGTTCTGATCCACCTCACATAACGCCGTCATTGCGAGCCAACGGGTCCGGCCTTCGGCCGGCCCGATGACAGGCTCCGCGAAGCAATCCAGTTCGGTGCACGGAGCTGGATTGCCTCGTCGCTTCGCTCCTCGCAATGACGGTGATAGTAAGTTTGCAGACACAGTCGTCCTGCTTCTCCACCAGCACCACGTCATCCTGAGGTGCACGGCGAACCGCGCAAAGCGCGGTGCGACGTGCCTCGAAGGATGGGCCGCAGGCGCCTGGAGCTCATCCTTCGAGGCTCGCTGCGCTCGCACCTCTGGATGACGGCAGTGTGCGTAGCAGCGCCCTGCGAAGTTGCCCAAACAAAAAGCCCGGCCTTCTCGCGAAGGCCGGGCTGATTTGTTTCGACTTCAGCTGGGTGATCAGCCGCGGGTGCGGGAGCGGATCATGAAGCTGTCGAAGGTGTATTCGGCGACCTGCCACCACAGATACTCATCCGACCGGTAGGCCTGCATCGCGTCGATGGCCTTCTTGAAGTCGGCGTTCTTGGCGGAGATTTCGCCCCACAGCTCGTTCGTCGCCTTGAGGCAGGCATCGAGGATTTCGTTGGAGAACGGGCGGAGCTGCGTGCCGCCGGCGACCAGACGCTTCAACGCCGCCGGGTTCTGCATGTCGTAGCGCGCCGCCATCCAGGTATTGGTCGCTTCCGCCGCGTTGGCGAGGATCGACTGATAGTTCTTCGGCAGTGCGTTGAACTTCTCGAGATTGGCGAAGGCGTGCACGGTCGGGCCACCTTCCCAGAAACCCGGATAGTAGTAGTACTTCGCGACCTTCTGGAAGCCGAGCTTCTCGTCGTCGTACGGACCGACCCACTCGGCAGCGTCGATGGTGCCCTTTTCCAGCGCCGGATAGATGTCGCCGCCGGCGATCTGCTGGGGCACGACGCCGACCTTCTGCAGCACCTGGCCGGCGATGCCGCCGATGCGCATCTTCAGGCCGCTCATATCGGCGACGGTCTTGATCTCCTTGCGGAACCAGCCGCCCATCTGAGTGCCGGTGTTGCCGCAGGGGAAGCCGGTCACGCCGAACTTCTTGTAAAATTCGTTGGCGAGCTCGTTGCCGCCGCCCTGGTACAGCCAGGAATTCTGCATCCGGGCGTTGAGGCCGAAAGGCACCGAGGCGAACACCGCGAAGGTCGGATCCTTGCCGACATAGTAGTACGACACGGTGTGGCACATTTCGACGGTGCCGTTCGAGGTGGCATCCAGCGCCTGCAGGCCGGGGACGACTTCACCCGCCGCGAACACCTGGATCTGGAATTTGTTGTCGGTCATCTCCGCGACTTGCTTGGAGAGATATTCCGCGCCGCCGTAGATGGTGTCGAGCGACTTCGGGAAGCTCGAGGTCAGACGCCACTTCACCTCGGGCGAGGACTGCGCAATCGCCGGCGAGGCGACGGCCGCCACCGCGGCACCAGTGGCCGATACTTTCAAAAAGTCACGACGTTTCATCTGCATCTCCTTGTTGCCGGCGTTTCCCCGGGAGTTTCCATGGCGCGCGTTCGAAGGGACGGCGCGATCCGCGCGATGGCGCTTTTGGCCGAAGCGTCTGTATCACGGAAGATCGCCGACAGAAAACGCCGCGGATTCAAAGTTTTTTGCGCATCCGACCAAAGTCGAAGCCGCCAGCCGGAAAACCTTCGTCCGGCACCGCACGCGGTTCTGCCCACGAACTAAGCGGCTCGGAAGGTCGGCCGCTTAGC
>NZ_BADD01000002.1 GCF_000333455.1 Rhodopseudomonas sp. B29 | reverse complement strand
CGGGCATTCCGCCGGTGCACGTCAGCCGATCCCCACGCTCCTTCAGCAATCCCAAGGCCGGATCAGGCCCCGGATAGGCGACCAGCCCCGTCATCCCGCTCGCGCCGGTCTCGATCTCGGCACGATCTGCTTCGGCGAAAACCACGTCGCCGACCGTCGCGCCGACCGGCCCGATCATCGCAGCTCCGTCGATGACGAGGAGCCAGGTCTCCTGCTCGGCATTCAGCGTCCATTTCGAGCCAGCGGCGAGCTCGATCCGCTCGAGGACGAAGTAACGACCGGCGATCAAGGCGGTTCTTGCTGCGTTCAAACGCCGGGGACGAGCTTGAATTCGGATCGGTCCCGCATCGGAAACGGCGACGGCGCGATCCTCGTCGAGGTCGCGCTGCCGGCCGAAGTCGAACAGCCGGAAGGTGGCATCGCTACGCTGCTGAATTTCGGCCAGCACGATGCCGCCGCCGATGGCGTGAATCGTTCCGGCAGGAACGAGGACGACGTCGCCCGCGATGACGGGGCGCCAGCTGACCAAGTCGGCGATGGATTCGTCTCTGATCGATTGATGTAATTGCTTGGCGGTCAGGCGTCGCGTCAATCCGACGGCGATCCGCGCATCGGGTGCCGCCGACAGGATGTACCAAGCTTCGGTCTTGCCATTCGGTAAACCGATCGAGTGCGCGAATGCATCGTCGGGATGGACTTGAATCGACAGGGATTGGCGCGCGAACAGCAGTTTGAGCAGCAGACGCGAAGCGGACTCGCTGCCGCTTCCTCGCTGAAATCTCAGCTCGCCGATCGGATCGTCGGAGCCATCGACGCCGCTCCAAGGAGTGAGGTCCTCGACTCCCCACGGTTTGCGCGCGACCTGCACGAGGGCCCGTTCAATAGCCATAAGCACTCCGAACCGGGCGCATATGGAAAATATGCGCGCCGTCAGTGACGACTGTTTCGAGATTTGACGTGGCTAAGACGGCGCAATTCGAAGGGGCTGCTCGGCAGCGGACAGATCGCGCCTACCCGACATGGCTACGCGCAAACAAATAACAAGCAGCGCACCACCTGAAGGGAGTTATTTGTCGCAGCCGCGCTTTCGAGCATATCGGACGGAGTTTGTGCCGGCACGTTAAGTTCCGGATCACTGCTTGCGGCGGATGCAGATCGGAAACCACAGTGCGTCGCGGATTTCTCTGGTTCCCGCGGCCTTACATTCGGCGGGAAAAGTACTAGCTAAACATCATGGCTCATTGGCAAGCATCCGGAACGCGCTCTCCACCGAAGACCAAGGCGGAACTGCGTCAGATGCTCATCGACGCCGCCTGCAACACCCGTGCGGCCCAAGCCGCTACTCCAGACGCGCCGGAAGCGGACGCACGAACAAGCGTCGAATGCCCGGCTGACGGCGATGTGACGCGCCGCCAGATCCATTAGTAAGCACGCAGCGCACGGCTGATACCAGGACGAAGTCGGATTCGGCCGGACTCGCCCAATTCATCGCTTGGGCGCCCAGATCGGGCGCGGCCCGGTCCAGGCGGGAAGCGCATCCCATTCGGAGCGCCGCATGCGGCGCTCCTCGTCGCCGACCCTGACGAAGACGAAGAAGGCGTCGTCCTGGCCGGTCTTCGATCCGACAAAGACAGCCGGCGCACCGTAAGCGTCGCGAATGGCGGCTTTGTCTGTCACAGCGTATTCCCGTCGGCCAAGGTCGATCGCGAGCGCATCAGCGCGGAACGACGCCGGCGATGACGATCAGCACAACAATGAAAATCGGCACCAGGACCGGCGGAACCATCCATTCGCGGATATCGAATTTGCGGGGTTCGGGCATTTGACCGCCTCATCTGTTAAGGCGGGAGCGCACTGCTCTCAGTCACCGATAACAGCCAGCGAGCGTGCGGTGATGGCGCTGGTGTAACAGGCGCACCAGCACATAGCGAGACTATTCTCGCCGCGTCGAACAGCGGCGTGTTCCAGCGCGACGAACCACCCGCGCTGGCCGCCGCAATCCATAGCGACGGCTCGACTTGGTCCGGCCGCGAGGAGCACCTTCACTCGCCGACCCGGCGTTGCGCGAAGCCCGTGCGGGCGGTGCCTATGGGCGACGTGTTGTGGCGTGCGCGAAGGCCTTCCTTGAAGGAGGCCCCTCGATGGTATATATCACGATACATACCATCGTACAGGAGGTTGGAATGACCTCACGCACCGCCAAGATTTTTACCACCGGCCGCAGCCAAGCCGTTCGGCTGCCCGCCGAATTCCGCTTCGAAGGCAGCGAAGTCTTCGTCCGTCGCGATCCGAGGACTGGCGACGTCATCCTGTCGCGTAAGCCGGATTCCTGGGATGGCCTGTTCGAACTCTACGACAAGGATCAGGTGCCTAACGATTTCATGAGTTCGGCGGACCGGGTCCAACCTGCGCACGATCGCGATCCGTTCGAAGGCTGGACAGAATGAGCGGCTGGATGCTCGATACCAATATCGCCAGCCATGTCATCAGGGGCGACCGACGCGAGATCGCCGAACGGCTGGCGGCGTTACCTATCTCCGATGTCGTGATCTCTTCGGTGACCGAAGGCGAACTACTCTACGGCCTCGCCAAGCGCGGCTATCCGAGTTTGCTGTGTGAACGGGTCCGACAATTCTTGCTCCGCGTCGACGTGCTGCCCTGGGATCACGACGTCACCAAGACCTACGGCGACCTACGTGCCGCCTGCGAAGCCAAAGGCGTGACGCTCGCGCCCATCGGCATGATGATCGCGGCCCACGCGGTCGCGACGGACGCGACGCTGGTGACGCGAGACAAGGCTTTTGCCAACGTGCCTCTACCGTTGCGGATAGAGGACTGGACGAAGCCAAGCTAATTCGTAGCCCGGATCAAGCGAAGCGAAATCCGGGCGCAGCATCGTCGGTCCAGAAGCCCCCGGACTGCACTGCGCTCGATCCGGCCTACGCTTGCTTCAAACAGAACTCTTCCGGACCCGCCTGATCTCCTACCCCTCGAACGCCTCGCTCGATGCCCGGCTCGCCCGCGTCAGCAGCGTCTCGTCCGGCGTCGCCATCGGCTCGGCCTTGTCGCGAAACCTGTTGGTGATCGGATAGCGGCGGTCACGACCGAAGTTTTTGCGCGTGACCTTCACCCCCGGCGCGGCCTGGCGGCGTTTGTATTCGGCGATGTTGAGCAGGCGGTCGATGCGCAGCACGGTGTCCTTGTCGAAGCCTTCGGCGACGATGCTGGCCAGCGGCTCCTCGCGCTCGACCAAGCGTTCGAGGATGGCGTCGAGTACGTCGTAGGGCGGCAGCGAATCCTGGTCGGTCTGGTTTTCGCGCAGCTCAGCCGTGGGCGGCCGGATGATGATGCTCTCCGGAATGACTTCGCCGTCGGGGCCGAGCGCACCGTCGGGCTTCCAGCGATTGCGCAAGGACGAGAGCCGGAACACTTCGGTCTTGTAGATGTCCTTGATCGGATTGTAGCCGCCGTTCATGTCGCCATACAGCGTCGCGTAGCCGACGCTCATTTCCGACTTGTTACCAGTGGTCACCACCATGGCGCCGGTCTTGTTGGAGATCGCCATCAGCAGCGTGCCTCGGGTGCGCGCCTGCAGATTTTCTTCGGTGATGTCGCGCTCCAATCCCTCGAACGGCTTGGCCAGGATGCTCTCGAAGCCTTCGACTGCCTGAGCGATCGGCAGAACCTCGTAGCGGAAGCCGAGTGCAGTGGTGAGCCGCGCCGCGTCGTCGAGCGACACCTGCGCGGTGTAGCGGAACGGCAGCATCACGCCGCGCACCTTGTCGGCGCCGAGCGCATCGACGGCGATCGCCGCGCACAGCGCCGAGTCGATGCCGCCGGAAATGCCGAGCAGCACGCCGAGAAAGCCGTTCTTGCGGACGTAGTCGCGCAGGCCGAGTACGCACGCCGCGTAGTCACCCTCGTCGCCTTCGGGGATTTGCGCGATCGGCCCTTCGCAGCGCCAGCCGTCAGCGGCCTTGTGCCAGGTCAGCGTGGTAATCGATTCGGCGAAGGCGGGAAGTTGCGCCGCCAGCGTACGGTCGGCGTGCAGCACGAACGACGCGCCGTCGAACACCAACTCGTCCTGTCCGCCGATCTGGTTGAGATAGATCAGCGGCAGATCGCTTTCGGTGACGCGGGCCACGGCGACCGATAGGCGTAGGTCGCCTTTGTTGCGGGCGTAGGGCGAACCGTTGGGCACGATTAGCAATTCGGCGCCGGTCTCGGCCAGGCACTCGACGACGTTCTCGTAGTCCGGCGACTCCTCCAGCCAGATGTCCTCGCAGATCGGCACGCCGACGCGAACGCCGCGGATCGTCACCGGCCCGGAGACGGGGCCGCGCGAAAACACCCGCTTCTCGTCGAACACGCCGTAGTTCGGCAGATTGACCTTGTAGCGGATCGCGGCGATACGGCCGCCGTCGAGCAGCGCGCAGGCATTGTAGAGCTGGCCGCCGTCGATCCAGGGCGAGCCGATCAGCATCGCCGGGCCGCCGTCGGCGGTCTCGCGCGCGAGTTCTTCCACAGCGGCTCGGCAGGCTGCCTGGAACGCCGGCTTCAGCACCAGATCCTCAGGCGGATAGCCGGAGACGAACAGCTCTGGAAAGACGATCAGGTCGGCGCCGTCAGCCGCCGCCTGTTTGCGCGCCGCTCGCGCTTTCGCCGCGTTGCCGGCGATGTCGCCGACGATCGGGTTGAGCTGGGCGAGCGTGATCGTCAGGCGCGGTGCAGTGTCGGTCATGACCGAAGATTTAACGGGCCCCTGCCCGCTCCGCAATCGGCGCGGCTAGATCAGACCCATGCGCTCAACCAGCGCGAACAGCCAGAACGCTCCGGCGATCGCCAAGGCCACGCCGACCGCGGCCGAGCCCATGTCCTTGACCCGGCCGATCTGCAGATCGTGCTCGGTGGTCAGCCGGTCGGACAGCTTCTCGATGGCGGTATTGAGCAGTTCGACCATCAGCACCATCGCCACCACCGCGATGAGCTCGACGCGGCGGGCCGGCGTAACGCCGATCAGCCAAGCCGCCGGGATGGCGATCACCAGGGCGACCAGCTCCTCGCGGATCGCCTGCTCTGAGCGCGCCGCGAATTTGAGCCCGCGCCACGAGTTGATCGTGGCGCGCCAGAATCTAAGCAAGTTAGAGCCCAGCCGCAGCCGGCAGCGGGGTGGCCTTGCCGGCGCGGCCCTGCTTCAACAGGTCCGCGATCAGGAACGCCATGTCGATCGACTGTTCGGCGTTGAGCCGCGGATCGCAGGCGGTGTGGTAGCGGTTGTTGAGGTCCTCGTCGGTGATGGCGCGGGCACCGCCGAGGCATTCGGTGACGTTCTGGCCGGTCATTTCCAGATGCACGCCGCCGGCATGCGTCCCCTCCGCGGCGTGGACCGCGAAGAACGAGCGCACCTCGCTCAAGATGCGGTCGAAAGGCCGGGTCTTGTAGCCGGAGTTCGACGTGATGGTGTTGCCGTGCATCGGATCGCACGACCACACCACGTTGCGGCCCTCGCGCTTCACCGCGCGGACCATCGCCGGCAGATGCTCGCCGATCTTCTCGTGGCCGAACCGGCCGATCAGGGTCAGCCGCCCGGCTTCGTTGTCGGGATTGAGCACGTCGATCAGCTTCAGCAATTCGTCGGTCTTCAGCGACGGACCGCACTTCAGGCCGATCGGATTCTTGATGCCGCGGAAGTACTCGACATGGGCATGGTCGAGCTGGCGGGTGCGATCGCCGATCCACAGCATGTGGCCGCTGGTCGCGTACCAGTCGCCGGTGGTCGAGTCGACGCGGGTCATCGCCTGCTCGTAGCCGAGCAGCAGCGCTTCGTGGCTGGTGTAGAAGTCGGTGGTGCCGAGCGAACTATCGACCGCGAAGGTCAGGCCGCAAGCGCGCATGAAATCGAGCGCGCCGGAGACGCGATCCGCCAGATCCGCATAGGCCTTCGACTGCGGACTGTCGCTGACCGACTGCAGCATCCAGCGATGCACGTTCTCGACGCTGGCGTAACCGCCCTTGGCGAAGGCGCGCAGCAGGTTCAGCGTCGCCGCCGACTGCCGATAGGCTTCGAGCTGGCGGCGCGGATCTGGCGTCCGCGCGTCTTCGGTGAAGGCGAGTCG
>NZ_BADD01000003.1 GCF_000333455.1 Rhodopseudomonas sp. B29 | reverse complement strand
CGGCGCACCGCGTCCTCGATGATCAGCGGCGACAGAAATGCGTCGGGATGCGCAAGCGCGGTCGAAGTCATTGAAAATGTCCTATTCAGGCCGGCACGACGTGCGGCGTGGCGTCACGGAGTTCCGCCGCCATCGCTCGCGCCTGCGCCAGCGTCGTGGTGGTACGTGTGGCCAGCGCCGGATTTTCGGCCGGATAGTCGGAGCGGTAATGCGCGCCGCGGCTCTCGGTTCTTGCAAGCGCGGCGCTGCGGGATCGAGAGCGTTCAGGCTGGCGGGGCGATTGAGCGTCACCCAATCGGCGCCGCCCCGATGCTCCACGAGCAGGGCCTGGCTCACATGTTTACTCCCGTGTCTTGTTCTTGTGCTCCACCGTTGCGGAGCTTGTCGTTCGCCGAGTGCGGCGATCGTTGTTGCGCCCTCTCCCCTTGTGGGAGAGGGCAAGTGTTGCGTCGGCGGCGGATACTGCCGGGTGAGGGGTCGGGACTCGCAGCGCCCCCTCACCCGGCGAGCTTCGCTCGCCACCCTCTCCCACGAGGGGAGAGGGTCAAGTCATCACTAGCGCGGCGCCATGCGGATGGCGCCGTCGAGACGGATGGTCTCGCCGTTGAGCATCGGGTTCTCGACGATCTGCACCGCCAGCATGGCGTATTCGTTCGGATCGCCGAGGCGGGCCGGATGCGGCACCTGGGCGCCGAGGCTCTTGCGGGCTTCTTCGGACAGGCCCATCAGCAGCGGCGTCAGGAACAGGCCGGGCGCGATGGTCATGACGCGGATGTTCATCGACGCGAGGTCGCGCGCCACCGGCAGGGTCATGCCGACGATGCCGCCCTTCGAGGCCGAATACGCGGCCTGACCGATCTGGCCGTCATAGGCCGCGACCGACGCGGTGTTGATGCACACGCCGCGCTCTTCGCCGATGGTCGGCGCGCTCTGCATGCGCTCGGCGACGAGACGGATGCAGTTGAAGCTGCCGATCAGATTGACGTTGATGATGCGCGAGAAGTGATCGAGGGGATAGGCGCCGTTCTTGCCGACGGTCTTCACCGCGCCGCCGATACCGGCGCAGTTGACCAGCACGCGGACGATGCCGTGGGCGGCTTCGGCCTTGGCGATGGCTTCCTTGACCGGGGCTTCCTGCGACACGTCACCGACGCAGGCAACGCCGCCGATCTCGGCCGCGACCTTGTCGGCATTGTCCTTGTTCATGTCGAGCACGGCGACCTTGGCGCCCTTGGCGGCCATCGCACGCGCGGTCGCGGCGCCCAGACCCGAGCCTCCGCCGGTGATGAGAACGGAGACGTCTTTCAACTGCATTGTCGATCCCTTTCCTTGGGCACTCTCGGTTATTGTCGTTGGACCGGACGCCGGGCGCTCGCCGCGGGTGCGGTCCGGATGCGTTATGGCGCAGGTGCATAGGGCTCTTCAACGGCCCTGTCGCTGCCTTTCGCCCTTGGGCGTTTCCTCGATCGATGGCGGCCCCTTGAGGTGCTCGCGTTGTGGTGCGCCTTGCGGCGGCATCACTCCTTGGGTGTTTCCTCCGTCGGCGCGCCTGTTGTGGCGGGGCGCTGCCGAACTCCTTGGGCGTTTCCGGTCTGAAGGGCGTTTCCGATAACTCTTATTGTTGTTTGGTCGTGTTGTTTTTTGTTGGCGCAGATGTCGAACAATGGGTCCCGGGGTGCCTGAAGCTCCATTCCGTCCACCTCTTGCGGGCGGATTCCGTGAGCTCGTCCTTGGGCGTTTTCTTGTTTTTGTTGGTCAGATCTTCCTTGGGCTTGTCCCGGGTCTCGCTCGAAAGTCGCTGAAGTTGGTGGTGGGCGGTTTCTTGTTGTTGTGAAGGTTATCCGGCGGAAGACTGCTTAGGCTGCAGCAAACCACCGAGAATGATTTGTTCGATGTGGGCGATGTAGGCGCGGCAGACGTCGTCGGTCACCGGGCCGACCCCGATGGCCCGCATCATGGTCTGGCGGCCGAAGAACAGATGATCGCAGGCGCCGATCAGCGTCGTGTAGAAGAACACCGGATCGACGTGACGGAATTCGCCTTTGGCCTCGCCTTCGGCGAGCAGCCGGCGATGAAAATCCATCAGCGGACCGACAAAGAATTTCGTCACCTCTTCGGAGGCTTCCGCATTCGAACCGTGCAGCAAGTAATGGATCAGCCGGTTCAGATACGGGAATTGATGGTAGGCCTTGATGATGCCGGCGATGTGCAGCTTCAGCTTGGCGGCGGCGCTCAGCGGCTGCGCCAGGAGATAATCCAGATTGGTCATCTCGTTGCCGGCGTCGCGCTCGAGCAGCGCCAGCAGCAGGCCGTCTTTGTTGCCGAAATGATATTTCACCAGCGCAGCGTTGACGCCGGACTTCTGGGCGATGTCGGCGAGCGAGATCTCCACCGAGTTGCGCTCGATCATCAGTTCGCCGGCCGCGACCAGCAGCTTGTCTGCGGTCGGGTTCTTCGCCGGTATCCGGCTCACGGCTGACTGGGTGCTGTGCGCTGCCATCGCAGCCGACTTAGCCGATCTTGAACGGACGCTCAAGCGTTAATTGATTGATTGACTAAAAGCTCATCGCCTCCCAAAATCCGCCCAACCCGACACCCACCCAACAATCACGATCAGGGAGAAAATCGCCATGGCCGAGGCCTATATCGTCGCAGCTGCACGCACCGCAGGCGGCCGCAAGGGAGGCCGGCTCGCCGGCTGGCATCCGGTCGATCTCGCCGCCTCCGTCATCAATGCGCTGGTCGACCGCTCGGGCGCCGCGCCGGATCAGATCGAAGACGTGATCATGGGGTGCGTCGGCCAGGGCGGCGAGCAGGCCGTCAATATCGGCCGCAACGCGGTGCTGGCTTCGAAGCTGCCGGAGAGCGTGCCGGGCACTTCGATCGACCGGCAGTGCGGCTCGTCACAGCAGGCGCTGCATTTCGCCGCCCAGGCGGTGATGTCCGGCACCATGGACATCGTGATCGCCGCCGGCGTCGAATCGATGACCCGCGTGCCGATGGGGTCGCCCAGCATACTCGCCGCCAAGGCGGGGCTCGGCAACTACAAGAGCCCGAAG
>NZ_BADD01000004.1 GCF_000333455.1 Rhodopseudomonas sp. B29 | reverse complement strand
CGGATCGGCTTCTGCGGGGTATCGTCGAAGTTCATCGCGGGTTCCTGATCGCATTTTGGGCAAAGCGAAGCGTGCCCACCGATTGCAAGACGTGGGCTCGCAAGCGAGCCCACCCTACGGTTGTTATCTACGCCGCGTTCTTCTGGCGCAGGCGGTCGATCAGCTGGTCTTCCCAATAGGGCAGACTGCCGAGCGCCAGCGCCAGCGCGTTGGAGCGGCGATAATACAAATGGCAGTCGAACTCCCAGGTGAAGCCCATGCCGCCGTGGACCTGGATGTTCTGCTTGGCGCAGTGCTGGAACGCCTGCGTGGCGCTGATCCGCGCCGACGCCGCAGCTTCCGGCAGTTCGGCCGCATCGGTCGAGAGCGCCCAGGCGCCGTAGTAACAGTTCGACCGCGCCAGCGTCGCCGAGACGTACATGTCGGCCAGGATGTGCTTGATCGCCTGGAACGATCCGATCGGACGGCCGAAGGCGATGCGGTCGAGCGCGTAGTCGCGGCCCATCTCCAGCGCGCGATCGGCGCCGCCAAGCTGTTCGAAGCCGACGAGGACGGCGGCGCGATCCAGCACACGTTTCAGGATGCTCCAGCCTTCGTTGGCCGCACCGAGCGACTCGGCCTTGGCACCGGCGAATACGAGTTCGGCCTGTTGCCGCGACGGATCGATCGACTGTAACGGTTTGGCGGTGACACCGCCGGCTTTGAGATCGACCAGATACAGCGCGATGTCGCTGTCGCGGCCGCTGTTGCCGGTGCGTGCCGCCACGATGGCGAAGTCGGCGATGGCACCGTCCGCGACCGGCATCTTGGTGCCGGTGAGCGCGCCGCCCGCAGCCGAGACCTTGATCGATTTCGGCGTCGGATTGCCGGTGCCCTCGAACAGCGCCAGCGTGCCGATCGCCTCGCCCGAGGCGATCTTCGGGAGCCATTTCCGCTTCTGCGCGTCGCTGCCCGCCAGCATCAGCGCTTCTGCGGCAAGATAGACGGTGGAGGCAAACGGCACCGGCGCCAGCGCGCGGCCGAGCTCCTCGGCGATCACGCAGAGTTCGAGCTGGCCTGCACCGGTGCCGCCGAACTCCTCCGGAATGGCGACGCCAAGGAAGCCCATCTCGGCAAGGCCCTTCCACAGCTCGCGATCGTAATCGGCCTTGCCTTCGAGCACGGCACGCACCGCCTTGGGCGGGCACGTCTCGGAAAGAAACCGCCGCGCCTGATCACGCAGCTGGTTCTGATCGTCGGAGAAATCGAAGTTCATGGAGGGGCTCTTCTTGTTAGTTGTTAGTATCCAGCCTCAATGTTCGTCATTCCGGGATGCGCCGCAGGCGCAGGCCCGGAATCCATAACCCCCGCCGGGAGTATGGATTCCGGGTTCGCGCTACGCGCGCCCCGGAATGACGAACGAGAGGTTTGGCGTATGTCACTGCAGCACCATCACGTCGCTATCCGGATGTTCGGCATACAGCCGCTCGACCAAAGCGGCGCGGCGCTCTAGGCCGGCGCGCTGGTTGATGTAGCCTTTGTCGGTGAGTTCGTTGCCGTCGATCGACGGCGGCTCGACCATCAGCATCGCGCGGGCGATGCGCATCGAGCTGGCGCCTTCGACTTCGCGGTTGTGCTTCTCGAGGCCGGCACGCAGCGCGGCGAGCACGGCGGCATGCTTGACGACGTCCTCGTAGCTGGCGTTCGCGTCGCCGACGATCTGGCGGCATGCGTGCAGATTGGGCCAAGCAAGCAGCCCAATGAAGGCACGGTCCTGTCCGGCAACCAGCGCGTCGTGCACCACCGGCGACGCCGCCGCGATGGCGTCGGTGCGCAGCGAGCCGACATGCACGAAGGTGCCGGTCATCAGCTTGAAATCCTCGACGACGCGGCCGGCGAAGATGATACCCTTCGCCGGTTCGTCGGCATCGACGAACACGCCGGCATCGCCGATCTTGTAGAAGCCTTCCTCGTCGAACGCAGCCGCAGTGAGATCCGGCCGGCCGAAGTAACCGGGCATGACGTTGACGCCGCGCAGTCGCAGTTCGTACTTGTCGCCGATCGGCACCATCTTCAGTTCGACGCCGGGGAACGGCAGGCCGATCAGTCCGACGCGCTCGGTGTCCCAATAGGTGCCGGTCGAGGTCGGCGCGGTCTCGGTCGAGCCCCAGCCGGTGTAGAACACGATGCGCTCGCCGGTGGCGCGCACCGCCAGCGCCTGCATGCGCTCGTAGAGATCGTCCGGCAGCCGCGCGCCGCCATAGGCCATCAGGCCGAGGTTCTTGAAGAACGACCGGCACAGCGCGTCGTCCTTCTCCATCGCGGTCGCCAGCGCCGCGTAGCCCGCGGGCACGTTGGCGTAGTAGGTCGGCGAGACTTCGCGCAAGTTTCGCAGCGTCTCGTCGATCAGCCCGGGCATCGGCCGGCCGTCGTCGATATACATCGTGCCGCCTTCGATCAGCAGCGGATTGAACGACGCGTTGCCGCCCATCGTGTGGTTCCACGGCATCCAGTCGAGGTTGACCGGCAGCGGGCCGGCCGGATCGCGCGGCCGCACCTGCATCATCATCGCCGCATTGGCGGTGAGCATGCGCTGGGTGTTGATCACCGCCTTCGGCATGCCGGTCGAGCCGGAGGTGAAAAGCAGCTTGGCAACGGTGTCGGGCGTGATCTGCGCGACCGAGCGTTCGACCGCGTCGGTCACCGGCGTCGCGGCCATGTCGTCGAACGCCAGGCTGGCAATGCCGTCCGTCGGGTTGGTGACGTGCACCACCGCGACGCCGCTGAGGTCGAGCGCGTGCAGCGCCTTGGCGAACTGCGCGGCGTCCTGCACCAGCACCAGCGCCGGCTTCACGAGATCGAACAGATATTTCAGCTTCTGATGATCGTGGCTCATCAGCGAATAGGCCGGCGACACCGGCGCGGTCGGGATGCGCGCCTGCATCGCCGCCATCATCATCAAGGCGTGTTCGATCGAATTGCCGGACAGGATGGCGACCGGCCGTCCCTCCGGCAGGTTCAGATCGAGCAGAGCCTGGGTGAGGCTGTCGACGATGCGCTTGGCCTCGGCGTAGCTGACTTTGTGCCACTGCCGCTGCGGGCCGCGGCGCTGCGCCAACCACGTATGATCGGGACGCTGCTTCGCCCATCTGGCCAGCGTCATCGGCAGATGCGGATCGTGCGGCATCAGCGGGAAGCGTGATTTCATTACGACAGTGCCGTCGGCGCGGCGATCGACATCAATCTCGCGCGGCAGCCAATTCACCTTCCGGAACGCTGGCTTTGTCAGTACCGCAGCGGCGCTTGCTGTCATCTGGCGTTCTCCCGTTTGTTCGGCCTCTTCTCGGGCCTTCGATGGTCAGTCGTTGGTCACTCGTTGGTACACAGGCTTGCGCTTCTCCAGGAAGGCCGTGATGCCTTCCTTGAAATCTTCGGACCGCGAGCACAGCACCTGGTTGCGGTCTTCCATCGCGATCACAGCTTCCAGCGAAGACGCGTCGACCGCCATGTTGAGGCACTCTTTCGACAGCCGTAAACCGACCGGCGACGCCTGCAACATCGCCTCGACATAAGGCTCGGCGGCGGCCTCGAGCTGATCGTCTTCGACGATCTCGGACACCAGCCCGGCCATCAGCGCGCGCTCGGCGCCGATGAAGCGGCCGGTGAGAATCAGTTCGGACGCGACCGAGACGCCGACCAGCCGCGGCAGGAAATACGAGGTGCCGATATCGCAGCCCCCGAGGCCGAGCTTGATGAAGGCGCAGTTCATCCGCGCGCTGCGGCCGGCGATGCGAACATCGCTGGCCAGCGCCAGCGCGAATCCGCCGCCGGCTGCGGCACCTTGCACCAGCGCGATGATCGGCTGCGGACAGCGCCTCATCAGCATGACGATGTCGGCGATGCGACGCTGCGAATCGAGCGACTCGGTGACGGTCGGCGGCTCATTGGCCCCGGCGCGGCGCTGCATCGCACGCTTGAGATCGAGTCCGGCGCAGAAATTGCTGCCGGCGCCGCGGAGCACGACGACGCGCGTCGTGCGGTCGCGCTGTAGTCTAGCGAAGTAAGCGTTGAGAGCGTCGATGAGTTCGGGATCGAGAGCGTTCAGGCTGGCGGGGCGATTGAGCGTCACCCAATCGGCGCCGCCCCGATGCTCCACGAGCAGGGCCTGGCTCACATGTTTACTCCCGTGTCTTGTTCTTGTGCTCCACCGTTGCGGAGCTTGTCGTTCGCCGAGTGCGGCGATCGTTGTTGCGCCCTCTCCCCTTGTGGGAGAGGGCAAGTGTTGCGTCGGCGGCGGATACTGCCGGGTGAGGGGTCGGGACTCGCAGCGCCCCCTCACCCGGCGAGCTTCGCTCGCCACCCTCTCCCACGAGGGGAGAGGGTCAAGTCATCACTAGCGCGGCGCCATGCGGATG
>NZ_BADD01000005.1 GCF_000333455.1 Rhodopseudomonas sp. B29 | reverse complement strand
GCGAGACCGGCCGAGCGAGGCCCTCGCCGTCTCTGGATACGCATTGAACAGCTACGCCGTCTCGTTGGTTGTCCATTGCCACGCGGCCGCGTTCTCGGTGTTCTTCCACGCCGCCCAGAGGAACACGTAAGCGAGGCCGAGCCGCAGCACGAGCAGGCCGACGTTCAAGCTCCAATCGCTCGCCATGGGCTGCACAGCCTCCCGCTAGAATTCGCCGGTCGTCGCAGCGTCTATGCCGGAGACCGGCGAGCTCTTCGTACCCCTTCTGAGCTCGTCCAGCAGACGGGGATTGAGCCGCAGTTCGTTGGCTGTCCGCGCCTTCTCGCTCACGCCGACGAAATCGTAGGCGCCGAACAGGCCGGGCCGCGTCGTCAGATATTGGCCGTCGAAACCATCTTGGCGATCACCGGCCTTCACCGCGGTCTCGGATTCGAGGCGCAGGATCGTCATGGCGCGCCCCAGTCCGTCCATATGTCCGGTCAGCATTGCCAGCTCGGCGATCTGATGATCCAACAGGCGGCGGTGGGCGGCCTCGATTCCGATTCCGGGCGAAGTATCGAGGCGACGCACGCCGATCGCGACCTCCCGACGATTGTCCGCTTCGAGCTCCTGGCGCAGGCGTCCCTCGACAAGATGGGCGTGATGCGGCCGCGTGATGAAGCGCTCGACCCATTCCATGGTCGCCAGTTCGAGTGCCGTGTAGGTCCCGCGCGGCGCAGCGGCATGGTCCTGGACGTAGAGCACGACCTCTTCGGCGTGCCGGATCGCGCGCTCGCGCGCTACCGCCTGCTCGCTATCGGAGAGTTGCGGCCTCGGCGGACGACCGACGCCGTATTCATCCAGGAAGATGTTGAACAGGAACATCGTGTGATGTTCGAGTCCATAGCGTGCCCGCGTGGTCGTGTAGATCTTCAGGTAAACGATCTCCTTGAGTCGCCGTGTTACGAAGCCTCCGGTCTGTGTGCCGTTGCGCCATTCGTCTTCATTGAACAGCAGTGGCAACGAATACGGCGCTTCGAAGCGGGCGAGCTCGGGATGGTGCATCAGCAGGTACACCAGCCCGCCAGGGAAATAGCTGCCGAACGACCATCCCCAAGCGCCGACCTGGGCTCCGCCCACGGCGAGGCCCTTGTCGCGGGTCGCCTGTTCCGTGTCGATTTCGTAGGACACCAGGGGTACACGCGCCCCAGTCAGAGGCGCCGGCTCCACCTTCAGACGTCCATGAAGAATGTCCTCGATCGGGAGATCGACCCTCGCCGGGACGAGCGGGGGCAGTTCGTCGCCGCCGAGTGCGTTCAGCTCGTTCAGCCGGGCGATCACTTCCGGTTTCAGAACGCCGGTCATGAAATCCGGAAAGAACGGCTCATCAGGGATGTTGAGCGCCGAGAAAACGCCGGTGAGCGCCACGAACTGCAAGCACAGGAAGGCGAGCTCGACGAGCTGCGCATTGACCATGCGCTCATTGACATCATCCTGAAGATCGGCGGAGGCCCCGGATGCCTCCTGTGCGGCATGATCGGCCTGATCGAAAGCACCTTTGGCCAATGCGCCACGCCGCGCGGCACGCGCGGCCTCGAGTTGCGCCATCCAGCGCCCCTGCTCCGAATAGCTCTCCCGATTGTGCTGGCGCAACACCCGCTTCAAGGCGGCGCAGTCCTCGTCGGTCCAGGTCTTCGGATTTGTCGCAAAAGCGTCTGCGAATTTGAGAATCTCGATTTCCAACGGGGTGAAGGT
>NZ_BADD01000006.1 GCF_000333455.1 Rhodopseudomonas sp. B29 | reverse complement strand
CGTCGACCTTCGCCCGCTTGAGCCGACTTCGGACTTCCTCGTTCTCGTCCCCTCCTTTGCTACCATTCGCAAGCACGATATGAGCGCGGCGGCCGAGCGTCTTGAGGCGGCCGATGAGTTCTTCGTCGGCAAGCTCGTAGAGCGCCGCATAGAGTTCCAGGAGTGGACTCTCGATCACCTCGTCGATGAGCCGAAGCAGGGCGAGCCGCAACTCGCCTGACAGGAAGCGACGGAGAGGTTCTTCCAGTTCCTTGACGTGGTCCTTGATGTCAGTCGCCTTCCAACCTCTCTCCCGGGCGATACGCGAGACGAACTGCCCCATGACGAAGCCGCGATTGAAGTAAGCCTCGAACTGGTCGCCGGCCTCGGCTGTGACCAGGATGTCGTCGGTCCAGTCGCTGCTGATGATGGGTTCGAGCTTTGCCGTCCCGGCGGTCCCGTTCGTCGGAAGCCGCACTGCGGAAATACGGTAGCGCACCGTTTGACCGCTGTTTGCGCCGTGATCCGTCCATTCGTAGCGCTGGAACGGCCAGACATTCGAGGGCCGTGACGCATCCTTCGGGTCTTTGGCATCCGGATCGGTCGACGACGACGGCGGCGACTGAGTGGTGAACCCGACGCGATTACGCAGAATCTCGACTGGGGTCCATTGCCCGTTGTCTCCCCGACGTTGGCGCTCGATCATGAAGCCAAGGCAATCCGGGATCGCGGCGTCCGCGATGCCGTCTCGGGTCAGACGCCAAAATAGCTGCACGTCATCGCAGTTGACGTAAGCGGTCAGCTTGATCGTCACACGATCGACTGTCTTCGACGTCACAACTGGCATGTCTTCCTCCGTGCGCTATTTGGAGTAGCCGTGCGAGACAGAGGACTCGGCGGACGCCATGTCGATCTGCCCGCCGTCGAAAAAACCGGCAATCTGTTCGCCGACATCGCCATCCACCATCGCCGGCCCCCGCGTGCTTCTGCGGCGAAGTTCATTGATGGCACGGAAGATCAACCATTCATCGTGGGAACCGAGGCTGTACGTCACACTTGCTCGCAGCCCGTAGTAGCGCAGGAAGTCGACGCGCTTGTTGTTCCAAAGATCGCGGAGCCGGTAGGCGTCCTCGTTGATCGCGGTTCGCGGTCCGAGCCTCGACCAACTCGGCTCCGGATCGCTGTACTCCTCGCGAAAGTCGGGATCCGTCGCAAACTTCCTCGCGAAATAGGCCTGGATCCCTGCGGTCAGCGTCTCGCCCTCCGACAGGAAGAAGGAATGCACGTCGCGCGGCCCAAGGAAGTAGAACGCATCGAAGTTCTGTCCGGTGTTAGGTGTGACCTCGCGCGATCCGATCAGCCGATCGTTCTCGGCCAGCACGGTCGTCCACATGCGCATATAGTCGCCCCCCAGCGGCCGGCCCGCGACCTCGATCAGCCGGTGCAGGTCGAGACCGAGATACTCGGCGTGTTCGTTCATCAGCCCGGTGCCGGCCTTCGACTCGAGTTGATATTGCGCCGGATTGAGAACCCAGAATCCTTCCCCCCAGCGCTCAAGCAGAACACGTTCCACGTGTCGCGCAACGTCGACATTCGTCGTCGAATATCCGCCGCCGCGCGAACTGATGGGGCAACTCAGATAGATCGCCAAGCGCCCTTCCGCCTTGGCACGCCCAATATCCCGACGCAGTTTCTCGATCTGCAGTTGGAAGACGTCGTACCAAGGACCGGTGTGCCAGACGAATTTGACCGGAAAGTCGGCAAGCGGGCTTTCAGGGTGCTCAATGAGGCCCCTCGCCTGTTCGGCACTGAACTCCTTCCACTTGCCCCTCAGATCGTTGCTCATTGCCGTCTCTTGTCTGTTGAACGCGATGAAATCGAGTCGAGCTTCCAACCGCCGTCCCGGGCCGGAATTGTGTCTCAACGCACGAAGCGCACCCCTCTAAACAGCGCTTCACGCAGCGCATCGTAGCGCGTCTCCCTGCCGGGCAGATGCAGCAGGCCGGTGTAGCAGTGGCGAAACTGGTGATTGAAATACAAATGACTGTCTCGCACCACGCGACCGGGTTCTCCCCCGATGAATGGAATAACCGGCTCGCCTCCCTTGAACAGATCCGCCATCTCGATCGTTCGCGAGTAGCCGAGACCGGCGATGCCGAACGGAGTTGCCGGCGTCAGCTCGACGGCCCGCACGCTCTCGCCGCGACTATGAGCAAACTCCGCCAGACTGCCCTGGTACTTAAGGAATACGTGCAGGTTGAACAGCGACCACTCGCCGCTGGCGATGTCCTCGCGCGGAAAGAAGAAAAGAAACGCCTCGCTGTCGCTCAACTGGGTCGGGACGATATCGAACAGCTCGGCAGTGCCGGGTGCCACTTCGAAGCCGTAGTCGCGAAAATCGATATTCGTACGCGACTTCAGGGCGGATCGGTCGGCGGAGAAAACCGGCGCGCTGCTTATTCCAGGGATCTGCATTGCGAGCTCCATCTTATCGCCAGCCCAGGAGCGTTCCGACGACATCAGATACGCAATAGCGCCCGCCGCCGATCAAAAGGATCGCGGCCCCGGCTGCTGCAAGCGCCCAATTCTTCAACCCAGCAGCGATGTGGGCGCTGTAGGCGGACCAGCCCATCACATTGCCCGCGTCGCCGGCCTGCTTCGCCTCGTCGCGGCGAATCGCATGGACCCGCATGCCGACGAGACTGAAGAGAGCAAGCGCACCCCCGCCGACGCGCGGCTAGACCCCGAGCAAGACGGAGGCGCCGCCTGCGTACATGATCCCATCC
>NZ_BADD01000007.1 GCF_000333455.1 Rhodopseudomonas sp. B29 | reverse complement strand
CCGCCGTCTGTGGGGCAAGCACCGCGCCGGCGAGATGGACGAGCAGGAGATCGAAGCGGTCAACGGCCGGCTGGCG
>NZ_BADD01000008.1 GCF_000333455.1 Rhodopseudomonas sp. B29 | reverse complement strand
TTCAAAAAGCCGCCACAGACCCCCATTTGATCGGCCGTCCGCTATCGCATCTCGTCCGGCGCGGAGACGCCGAGAATGGCGAGACCCGAAGCCCAAACCGAGACGACGCCCTGAACCATTGCCAGTCGCGCTTTGGTAATCTCTGCATCATTGTTGATAATGAAGCGTAAATGAGGCAGGTCGCGCCCGCGCGTCCAAAGTGCGTGAAACTCGCTCGCCAACTCGTAGAGATAGAAGGCAATTCGGTGCGGCTCGTGAGCCTGCGCGGCGGCCTCGACGATGCGCGGATAGAGCGCGAGATTTTTTAGAAGCGCGAGTTCTTCCGGCGCATCGAGCCGCTCGAGCGGCGCGTTCAGCAGGAACTTCACCCGCGCATCCGAATCGTCCGGCAGATCGGCAACGACCTCCCGGCCATTGCGGAAGATCGAGTGACCGCGCGCGTGGCCGTACTGAACATAGAAGACCGGATTGTCCTTCGACTGCTCGATGACCTTGGCGAGGTCGAAGTCCAGCACCGCGTCGTTCTTGCGGAACAGCATCATGAAGCGGACGGCGTCGGAGCCGACTTCATCCACCACTTCGCGAAGCGTGACGAAGTCACCGGCGCGCTTGGACATCTTCACCGGCTCGCCGTTGCGCAGCAGGCGGACCAACTGAACGATCTTGACGTCGAGCGCGCCCTTCCCGGCAGTCACGGCCTGAACCGCCGCCTGCATCCGCTTGATGTAGCCGCCATGGTCGGCACCGAGCACGTCGACCAGCGTTGGGCAGCCGGCATCGAACTTCACCTTGTGATAAGCGATGTCGGAGGCGAAATACGTATAGGAGCCGTCCGACTTGAGCAGCGGCCGGTCGACGTCGTCGCCATAGGCGGTGGCGCGGAACAAAGTCTGTTCGCGGTCCTCGTAATCCTCGACCGGCGCGCCCTTCGGCGGCGGCAAGCGGCCCTGATACACGTCGCCCTTGGCGCGCAGGAAGTCGATCGTGTCGGCGACACGATTGCGCTCGCCTTCGATCAGCGTCCGCTCCGAGAAGAACACCTCGTGGGTGATGGAGAGCGCGGCGAGATCGCCCTTGATCATCTCCATCATCATCGCGATCGCCTTGGCGCGGACGATCGGAAGCCACTGCGGCTCAGGCATATCCTTGAGCGCCGCGCCGTGCTCGGCCTTCAGCGCCTCGCCCACCGGCACCAGGTAATCGCCCGGATACAGGCCATCCGGGATCGCGCCGATGTCTTCGCCGAGCGCTTCGCGGTAGCGCAGGAACGCCGACCGCGCCAGCACATCGACCTGCGCGCCGGCGTCGTTGATGTAGTACTCGCGCGTGACGTTATAACCCGCAGTGTCGAGCAGATTGGCCAGCGCATCGCCGAACACGGCGCCGCGGCAATGGCCGACATGCATCGGGCCGGTCGGGTTGGCCGAGACGTATTCGATATTGACCTTTTCACCGCCGCCGATCCGGCTGCGGCCATAGGCAGCGCCCGCCTGCAGGATCGTGCGAAGCGCGTCGGCCCACAACCCCGGCTGCAGCGTGAGGTTGATGAAGCCTGGTCCGGCGACACTGACGGACGCGATCTCGGCCTCGGCGCGCAGCTTGTCGGCGATCTTGTCGGCGAGATCGCGCGGCTTGGCCTTGGCCTCCTTGGCCAGCACCATGGCGGCATTGGTGGCCATGTCGCCGTGCGAAGCATCCTTCGGCGGCTCGACGACGATGCGCGACAGGTCAATACCGGCGGGCAGCGTGCCCTCGGCGGTCAGCGCGGCGCAGACCGCATGAACGCGCGACAGCACATGAGCGAATAGATGCGAAGACGTGGCTTGATCGGACATGGCTGCAATGGGAATGGGAATGCGGCCATTGGCGGCCGGTCGAGGCGCCGCCTAACGCAATTCCGGGGTCGAGTCAAAGAGCCGCTGGTGCTCGGTCAGCGCGTAGCGGTCGGTCATGCCGGCGATGAAATTGCGGATGCGGCGGAAGCGGTCGGCTTCGCACTCGGCAACCGGACCATCGGCCGGCAGCCAGTCCGGCGGCAGGTCAGCGGGGTGGTCACAGAGCG
>NZ_BADD01000009.1 GCF_000333455.1 Rhodopseudomonas sp. B29 | reverse complement strand
AAGCCGCAGCTCCTCGAGCGCGGTGACGACCGTCGCCGGCTGGCAACCACCAGCGCGGCCGGCGGACCCCCAATGAAGATGCCGTCCGCGTGCTTTGTAAGGCGCTGATGGCAGGCTGAGGGACACATACATGAACCCGGAAAAATACACCGAACGCTCGCGCGGCTTCATCCAATCGGCACAATCGCTGGCGATGCGCGAGGGTCATCAGCAGTTCTCGCCGCTGCACATCCTCAAAGTTCTGCTCGACGATTCCGAAGGGCTCGCCGGCGGTCTGATCGACCGCGCCGGCGGCAATTCGCGCGCGATCCTGAAATCCACCGAAGAGGCGCTGAACAAGCTGCCGAAGGTCTCGGGCTCCGGTGCCGGCCAGGTCTATCTCGACCCGGCTACGGCGCGGGCCTTCGACGCCGCCGAGAAGGCCGGTGAGAAAGCGGGCGACAGCTTCGTCACCGTCGAACGGCTGCTGCTCGCGCTGGCGCTCGATAAGGACTCTGAAGCCGGCAAGATCCTCGCCAAGGGCGGCGTCACCGCGCAGAACCTGAACGCGGCGATCAATGCGCTGCGCAAGGGCCGTACAGCCGATTCGGCGACGGCCGAGAACGCCTATGACGCGCTGAAGAAGTACGCCCGCGACCTGACCCAGGCAGCGCGCGACGGCAAGCTCGACCCGGTGATCGGCCGCGACGAGGAAATCCGCCGCACCATCCAGGTCCTGTCACGGCGCACCAAGAACAACCCGGTGCTGATCGGCGAACCCGGCGTCGGCAAGACTGCCATCGTCGAGGGCTTGGCGCTGCGCATCCTCAACGGCGACGTGCCCGAAAGCCTCAAGGACAAGAAGCTGCTGGCGCTCGACATGGGCGCGCTGATCGCCGGCGCGAAATATCGCGGCGAGTTCGAGGAGCGGCTGAAGGCCGTGCTCAACGAGGTCACCGCGGCCGAGGGCAGCATCATCCTGTTTATCGACGAGATGCACACGCTGGTCGGTGCCGGCAAGGCGGACGGCGCGATGGACGCGTCGAACCTGCTCAAGCCCGCTTTGGCGCGCGGCGAGCTGCATTGCATCGGCGCCACCACGCTCGACGAGTATCGCAAGCACGTCGAGAAGGACGCCGCCTTGGCGCGGCGCTTCCAGCCGGTGTTCGTGTCCGAGCCGACGGTCGAAGACACGATCTCGATCCTGCGCGGCCTGAAGGACAAATACGAGCAGCACCACGGCGTGCGCATCGCCGACTCGGCGATCGTCGCGTCGGCAACGCTGTCGAACCGCTACATCACCGACCGCTTCCTGCCCGACAAGGCCATCGACCTGATGGACGAGGCGGCGGCGCGGCTGAAGATGCAGGTCGACTCCAAGCCCGAAGAGCTCGATTCGCTCGACCGCGACATCGTCCGGCTCAAGATCGAGCAGGAGGCGCTGAAGAAGGAGAGCGATCCGGGCTCGAAGGCGCGGCTGGTCGCGCTGGAGAAGGAGCTCGCCGATCTGGAGGAGCAATCCGCCGCGCTGACCGCACGCTGGAGCGCGGAGAAGAACAAGCTCTCCAACGCCCAGAAGCTCAAGAGCGAACTCGACGGCCTGCGGCTCGAACTCGCGGACGCGCAGCGCCGCGGCGAGTATCAGCGCGCCGGTGAGCTGGTCTATGGCCGCATCCCGGAGCTGGAGAAGAAGCTCGTCGACATCGAGGCGCACGAAGACGCCGGCGCCATGATGGAAGAGGCGGTCACCGCCGATCACATCGCCCAGGTGGTGTCGCGCTGGACCGGCGTGCCGGTCGACAAGATGCTCGAGGGCGAGAAGGAAAAGCTGCTGCGGATGGAGGATCAGATCGGCAAGCGCGTGGTCGGCCAGTTCGAGGCCGTGCATGCGGTGTCGACGGCGGTCCGCCGTGCCCGCGCCGGCCTGCAGGACCCGAACCGGCCGATGGGCTCGTTCATGTTCTTAGGTCCCACCGGCGTCGGCAAGACCGAGCTGACCAAAGCCTTGGCGGAGTACCTGTTCGACGACGAGACCGCGATGGCCCGCCTCGACATGTCGGAATACATGGAGAAGCACTCCGTGGCCCGGCTGATCGGCGCGCCTCCCGGCTATGTCGGCTACGACGAAGGCGGCGCGCTCACCGAAGCGGTGCGGCGCCGGCCGTATCAGGTCGTGCTGTTCGACGAGATCGAGAAGGCGCATCCGGACGTGTTCAACGTGCTGCTGCAGGTGCTCGATGACGGCCGCCTGACCGACGGTCAGGGCCGCACCGTGGACTTCCGCAACACGCTGATCGTCATGACGTCGAACCTCGGCAGCGAATATCTGGTCGGTCAGCCGGAAGGCGAGGACACGGGCGTCGTGCGCGAGCAGGTGATGGGGATGGTGCGTGCGCACTTCCGCCCCGAATTCCTCAACCGCGTCGACGAGATCATCCTGTTCCACCGGCTGCAGAAGAGCGAGATGGGCCGGATCGTCGACATCCAGCTGCTGCGCCTGCAGAAGCTGCTCGACGACCGCAAGATCGTGCTCGACCTCGACGCCAAGGCCCGCGACTGGCTGGCCGAAAAGGGCTGGGACCCGGCCTACGGCGCCCGTCCGCTGAAGCGTGTAATCCAGCGCCACGTCCAGGACCCGCTCGCCGAGATGATCCTCGACGGCTCGGTCAAGGACGACGACCACGTGGCGATCTCGGCGGAGGGCGGTGTTCTGACGTTCAACGGAGCGCCCCCGCATACCGCTGACATCGAGCCGTTCACGGGACGGCCGCCGAAGCGGATGTTGAACTGATGCACTGAGCCAAAGGGCTCGTTGCGCCTTGATCCGGCAGCCCGCTTCGCTTCGGCGAGGCGGGCTGTTTTGCGAGAGGGCCTTGCGTTACTGCGCGGACGTCGCTGCGGTCCGGCGTGTCAGCCATCGCCGCGCGGCTTCGGCCTCGGCGCTGCTGAGATAGCCGAGGCGCTCGGTCGTCTCAGCCGGGCCCTGAAAGAAAACCACGCCGAACCTCAGCAGCAGAATCGACAGCAGGATCGACCAGATATTCCAGTGCTTCGTCGTCGCTTCCGAAGTAACGATGAAGCGGTCGTAGCCGAGGATCATCGCGGTGAGGTCGACGGCTTTTTCCTCGTGCTGGAGCGGGTGATCGAGCGCGAACAGCACGACATGCGACAGCTCGTGCGCGAAGCAGGCGACGATCCAGCCGAACGGCTTGCCGACCAGCCAGTCGCGCCTGGCATTGACGATCGCCCGCGCGCTCTGATGCTCCAATGTGCCGGGGCGCGGCAGCGGCGTCGGGACTTCGATCCACATCGGCGGCGAGGGGGCTTCCAAATCGACAATGCGGAGCCCGATCCGCAGCTCGATCTTCATCGAGTTCTTGATCCAGCCGAGCATCGCCGGATAGTCGCCGCGCAAATACAGCTGGCCGAGCTTATCGGCATCGATCGGCGGGGCGATCTGGCCCAGCGCGCCGACCAACTGGCGCAAATAATCTTCGATCAAAGCACTCATCGAAACACACGAGCAATCGTCGGGCGCTCCCTCGCGCCGCGCTGAAATGGTGTTCGCTGCGGCAAAGACTCGCAACGTCGATTAGCCGTCCAAACGAGCGGAGATCGAATGCGATCAGATTAGCAGATGATGACCGCTGCAATCAATTGATGACGCGCTCTATCTTCCTCGCAACTGCTTCAGCAACGGCACGAGCTTATACTTGCGACGGTGCCTTGCGATCAATTCGTCGAGGCGGGCCAGCCACTCGTCCTCGCGACCTAATACTTCGTGGGCGAGCGCGGCCTTTTCCAGCCATTGTGCTGCAAGCGCGTACCAGGCGGCCTGGTTTGTGTCCATGATGCTGCTGGCTTGATACATGGCCAGTCGAATGGTCCATTCCGGATGGCTCGAATGCGCCGCCGCCGCGAGTTGCATGAGGTTCTCATTGTGAGCGTCATGTTCGAGCGAGTTGCCGACGGCGCGCACGGCTGCATCGATCTCGCCTTCGGCGAGGTAGATGCGCAGCCTGTCGCCTGGATGGGGCGCGCTCGCCAGCTGATTCAGCAGTTCCGCCCGGATGTGCTTCCAATCGGCGCCTGCCCAAGTCTGGACGGCGCGGAAATCATCCAGTGACTGCGACTGCTGAAAGGCGGCGAGCGACGCCTTCAATGCCGTCACCGGTTTACCGAGTTGGCCCGCATAGTCGCGCAGCCAACGCGCCAGAGCGACCAGAGACGGAGATTTCATTTCGATGAAGTCTTCGATGCTCTCCATGTCGGTGGTAGCAACGCCATCGTGTCCGGCAAGGTCGAGGCCGGCTTCTGCGACTTCAAGCGCCTCTTCATGCGCAGCCGTCTCGCGGAGAAGCGTTGCGAGCGTCAGCGCCTCGTCCGGCCGCTTGAAAGACTTCAACGCATAGCTGACGGCGTCCGGAACCCGGCCGAGCTTGGTGAGCATGCTGGCATAGTTCGCTCGCAAGTTTGCCGCCCGGGCGAGGTTCAGATATTCGGTGGTTCGGCCGCGAGCTTCGAGAACCCGCAGACGGGCACGCGTAAGGCTCTCTTCCATCCAATAATCAGCGCTGGCGGGCGGCCATG
>NZ_BADD01000010.1 GCF_000333455.1 Rhodopseudomonas sp. B29 | reverse complement strand
TGCCAGGCGTGGCGTGCCTCGGCGCCCATGTCGACGAAGGCCTTGATCATCGACCGCGGCATCGCCGAGCCGCCGCACACCACCATCTTCAGGTCGGGCAGCGTCAGCTTCTCCTTCTGCATGTACTGCAGCAGCATCAGCCACACGGTGGGCACGCCGGCGGTGTGCGTCACCTTCTCGGTCGACAGCAGTTCGTAGACCGAGGCGCCGTCGAGCTTGGCGCCGGGCATCACCAGCTTGGTGCCCATCGACGGCGCCGAGAATGCGATGCCCCAGCTGTTCGCATGGAACAAAGGCACCACCGGCAGCATCGTGTCCTTGGCGCGCGTGCCGAGCGAGTCGCCGTTGTTGGCCATCAGCGCGTGGAGCACGTTGGAGCGATGCGAATACAACACGCCCTTGGGATCGCCGGTTGTACCCGACGTGTAGCACATCGCCGCGGCGGTGTTTTCGTCGAAGTCTTTCCAGACGAAGTCGCCGTCGGCCTCCTTCAGCCACTCCTCATAAGCGACCGCGTTCTTCAACGTGGTCTGCGGCATGTGGGCGGCGTCGGTCAGCACGACGTAGCGCTCGATGCTCGGCATCTGGTCGGCGATCTTCTCGAGCACCGGAATGAACGTCAGGTCGGTGATCATCACGCGGTCCTGGGCGTGATTGACGATCCAGGCGATCTGGTCCGGAAAAAGCCGCGGATTGACCGTATGGCAGATCGCGCCGAGCCCCATGATTCCGTACCAGCATTCCAGATGCCGGGCGGTGTTCCAGGCGATGGTGGCGACGCGGTCGCCGAACTTGATGCCGGCGCGATCCAGCATCTGGCTGACCTTCAGCGAGCGCTGGTGGATCTGCGCGTAGGTGGTGCGGACGATCGGACCCTCGACCGAGCGCGTCACCACCTCCTGGTTGCCGTGGATCCGGGCCGCGTGCTCGATGATCCGATGACACAGCAAAGGCCAGTCTTGCATCAGTCCCAGCATTCGAACGTTCCTCCTGATCATTGTCATTGGCGGGTTGGCGGCGACATTAGCGCGGCGCAGCGGCGCGGAAAACGGTCTTGTGACCGAATGTTCCGCGCCAAATCGCCATGGTCGAAGCGATCCGGGCTGGCCGGACTGATCGCCTTGGTTGCACTGGCGGCGCAACCCACGTCGGCGCGGGAATGGATACCATTGCCGAAGCCGCGTCCCGCCGAAGCTCCGGCAGCGCAAGAGCGCGCGGCGCCGGGCGAGGAGGGGGCGGAGGAGGGCAAGCCGGATTCCAAGCCGGCCGATCAGGCTGCCGCCAAGCCGGAGGCGCCGCCGCAGCCGAAGCCGCCGTCGGCGTGCCGCGTGGCGCTGACCGATCAACTCGCAATCGCGCCGAGCATTCCGGATATCACCGGTCCGGGCGCCTGCGGCGGCACCGATCTGGTCAAGCTCGAAGCCGTAGTCATGCCCGACGGCAGCCATGTGGCGGTGACCCCGGCAGCGACGCTGCGCTGTGACATGGCGCGCGAGGTCGTCGATTGGGTCCGCGATGATGTCAGCGCGCTGGCGGTGTTGCTGAACACCAAGCCGGCGGTGCTGGACAATTTCGACAGCTACGAGTGCCGCGGCCGTAACCGGCAGAAGGGCGGCATCCTGTCCGAGCACGGCAAAGCCAACGCCATCGACATCCGTCTGGTGAAAATGACCGACGGCCGCAGCGTGTCGCCGACCGACCGGTCGGTGCCGCGGGCGTGGCGCGACTCGATGCTGCAATCGGTCTGCGCCCGTTTCACCACCGTGCTCGGGCCCGGCTCCGACGGCTATCACGAGGACCACATCCACCTCGATCTCGCCCAGCGCCGCGGCGGCTATCGGATTTGCCATTGGGAAGTGTGGGAGGGCCTGCCGCAGATTGCCCCGCTACTCCCGCCCGAACGCCCCGCCGAAGCCCCGCCACGCGAGACCGCGGCGAATACGCCGACGGGGCAAGCTCCGAGCCGCGACGACTCGCGCGAGGCTCCCGAACAAAGCGAGCCGCAGCAAGCCGAGCAGCCCGAGGCCGCCGAGCCGCCGGCCGCGCCGCCCCCAGCAGCAAAGCCGGCGAAACCGCCGAAGAAGCACCGCGCGGAGCGCAGTTTCCGGACTCAATAGATGGGTTGAGCGCAGCCAAACCCATCGAAAATTGGTCGCGGAGCTGCCCACCTACGCACATGTAGCCTGACCACGCACACCGCCTCATCCTGAGGAGCCCCAGCGAAGCTGGGGCGTCTCGAAGGATGGGCTCCAGGCGAGACCGTGCCCCGAAGCTCATGGTTCGAGACGCCCGGCTTTCGCCGGGCTCCTCACCATGAGGGCTGCGCGGCGCGGGCGCGTCGCCCCAATAAAAAAAGCGCCGGACCAGCCGGCGCTTTTCAAGATAGTCCAGTCGGGAAACTTACTGCCAGTTGGCGATGCCGCCGGTCTGGGCCATTTTGGAGTTGAACGGCGAATCGCCGTGCTTCGGCTCCAGCACCACCACGATCGTGCCCATCTTGACCCGGTTGTAGAGGTCGATGACGTCCTCGTTGGTCATGCGGATGCATCCCGAGGAGATCGAGGCGCCGATATATTCCGGCTGGTTGGTGCCGTGGATGCGGAACAGCGTGTCCTTGCCGTTGGCGTAGAGGTACATCGCGCGCGAGCCCATCGGATTGTCCGGGCCGGGGGCGACGAACTTCGGCACGCCGAGGCGCTCGATTTCACCCGGAGTCGGGTGCCAGGCCGGCCACTCGGTCATGGCGCCGACCTTGGCGATGCCCGACCACGCCATCGCCTCTTCGCCGACGGTGATGCCGTAGCGGATCGCCTTGCCGCCATCGAGCACGTAATAGAGATAATGGTTGTCGGAATCGACCACGATCGAGCCGGGCGCTTCCTTGCGGTGATAGTCGACGATGGCGCGGCGGAACGCTTCCGGCACCGGCGTCTTCACATAGGAGACCTTGGCGAGCAGTTCCTTGTCGCGCGGCTTGAAGGCCGTCGGCGAGGTTTCCTGGACGGTCGTCTGCATGCAGCCGCCGAGCATCATGCCCACCACGGCCACAAGTCCGAGCTTCATTCCGACAGACGCCATCATCATTCCAATCAGGATCTGGCGCGGAAATACGCGCCGGGCCAACCGCCCACCAAGCTTCGATTCTTGTGCTTTAGTATCTCCTAACAGCGCCCGTTTTCCAGCGTTTTGCCCGTGGTTCCGCAACGTCGAACCGGTGTTGTTGCATTTCTGCCGCAGGAATTCGGTACACCGGCGCAAATTCGAGGCAGACGCTGTGGCAGATCGGCACACTCGCGCCGATCTCCGGCCGCGCGACTAAAATCGCCGCGACCGGCCGCCGCGGCTCTTGCCGGATCAGTCCGCTCGCGGCACTGCTGGGGCGCATCCACACCGGACTGCCTTCACCGTCGTTCTGGCCCCGATAATTCTGGCCCAAAGTTCCGGAGTCCTCATGCTGGCTTACTTCTCTCCGTCCGCGGCCGCGTTGCGCCGTGCCGACACCGTCGATCTCGCCGCGCTGCCGGAGGATGCGGTGTGGGTCGATCTCGATCGGCCGACGCCGGACGAGGACAGGGCGGTGGAGCGGCTCACCGGCATCGAGGTGCCGACGCGGGACGAGATGGCGGAGATCGAGATTTCCAGCCGGCTCTATATCGAGAACGGCGCCCGCTACATGACCGCCAGCTTGATGTGCCATTCGGACTCGGAGTCGCCGCGGCTGTCGCCAGTCACCTTCATCCTCGCCGGCCGCCGCCTGGTCACGGTGCGCTACGAGGAGCCGCGGCCGTTCATGCTGGTCGAGGCCAAGCTGGCACGCACGCCGTCCGCCGGCAACCGCGGCGACGCCGTGCTGCTCGAATTGCTCGACGCCCTGATCGACCGCTGCGCCGACATCCTGGAGCGCGCCGGCGCCGACGTCGACGAAGTCTCCCGCGAGATCTTCGAGCCGCAGGGCGCGGCCCGCACCGGCCAGCCCAAGCGCTATTCCGACATCCTGATCGCCATCGGCCGCAAGGGCGATTTGGTCTCCAAGGTGCGCGAGTCTCTTGTCTCGATCGGACGCCTGGTGGCGTTCCTGTCGGTCGACGGCGAGGGCGTCAAATGGCCCAAGGACATGCGCACCCAGCTCAAGACCATGCAGCGCGACGTGATTTCCCTATCGGACCACGCCAGCTACCTGTCCAACAAGATCACCTTCACCCTCGACGCCATGCTGGGCGTGGTCAACCTCGAGCAGAACAACATCATCAAGCTGTTCTCGGTGATGGCCGTCGTCCTGATGCCCCCGACCCTGATCGCCTCGATCTACGGCATGAACTTCCGCATCATGCCCGAACTGCAATGGGAGCACGGCTACACCATGGCGCTCGGCATGATGCTGGTAGCAGCGGTGCTGCCGTATATGTTTTTCAAGTGGAAGAAGTGGTTGTGAGAGAGGTTTAAATAAACCTGTTTTCTTCTGCCCAGGTTCTCCATTCGAATTCGACGCTCTCGACGAGTTCGAGTCGATTGTCCCATCCATGATTTCCGGCGAAGATAGTAAGATTTTCACAATCCCATCTTGCGGAGGGAGATACCAAACTGTCAACGCCGAGAAATGCGAGAGCCGCGCCAATATTCTGCGTCACGCGATAATCTCTAGTGCCGTAATTGCCAAAGTCGACGCCAAGCAATTCCAATTCAGTTCTACTAAGACGTACAGTTTGTGTCGTTGATATAGCCAGGCGGCTGAGCTTCAAAGGTCTATGACTTGGTATTGGCGTAAGTCCGAGAATAAACGATACTATTTCCGCAATGGCGCCATCTCGATTGAGGCTGGTGTATAAAACTGGAAAGCTTACATCTCCTTGAGCCTGTGGCGCCCATCGCCCTCCGTTAATGGAGGCTGCTAACGGGTCTGTCGCGATTCCGGTTACCCTAAATGCGGTGAACTCATGTGAGGATCGAGGAAGCTCACTGAGTCGATCGAGTAGCTCCTGATCGTGAAATCGCTGATTCATTTACAAAAACACGCCCTCGCGAAGCTGGTTGACTAAACGTCTAACTTCATCAATCCGTCCTTCGCGGATCATCTCTGCGGGCGATACTCCTTCGAAGTACTTCTGAGGGGAGAATATCCATTGTCGAGCCTCATTCGGATCGTAGAACTCCGAAAGTTGGTCAACTATGAACTCCAGCTCAAGAAGGGTCTTCTCGGTGCCTGAGTGCGGGTATGCTTTGCCTTGGTTCCATCGTGAGACTGTTTCGGGGCGTGTGCCTAGGAGGTTCGCAACCTCGATGTTGCGCATCGCTCCTTTCACGCGAATTGATTCCAATTTTCTGGCTACGGCGCTCATTATCTTTTTTCTTTCTTCAGTCCCACAACTAGTTGCGCCTATTTTCCCATCCGTCGCGGCGCAATGGCGATGTTGCACACGACTTTGAGCCCGAATTTTCTGCGAGATGAGCCATTGCCTGCCGAAATCGACTTAGGTGGCCTTGCTTTATCCTAAGGATCTCAGTCAGCTTTTCGTCCAATCCCTTAAGCGCTGCAACGGATGCAATGTCGTCAGAGACGCGTCGTACCCTGCCCTCAAGATAATGGGCGACACGCATACTGACGGGCGTCGAACCTAGGCTTTCTATTTCTCTAGCTCGCTGATACGTCGCGTGTCGAGCGGGGCGCTCAATCATATCGCGTACTCCGTGCGGACAGCAGTGAGTATCTCGACAGCCGCACCGCGCTTTTATTCGTTGAGACGAGTTGAGGAACGTCTCTGCTATCTCTGGTTTCAAAAGCATGTCGAGCTGAGGGAAATAAACTCGCCAGCTCTGACCGCCACCTCCTCCAGATGCAGGTCGCCGCCAACTTGCGGCTTTGAAGTTCTGGTTTCGGGTAACTCCGTGCGCTAGGCCGCCAACGGCGCCGAATGCGAGGCTCGCTAGCCCAGGCAGCCCTCCAACGTAATCCGCAACGAGCGGTAGCCCTCTCGAGTGAAAGTCTCGGCAGGCCTCTATGTAAGCAGCGGTTTTCTCTCCAGTTGCATCGTCTCCGAAATTCTCAACCTTCAACCATACGGCTTCGCAGGGGGCGTCAGAAAGTGCGCCAATTAAAGCTTGTCTTTCACTGGGACGTCTAAGCACCTGGATTGGGACAGCCAAAGAGTAGATAAGGCCGACCTTTGAGTCGCTTGCACGAATTCTGTCTGCGCACCATGAAATCATTTCAATATCTCTGCGCAACCAAGCATCGTTTGCACCAGAGAGAAGGTGGCTGGGCCCAATAATTTGCGTGAAACCACCCTCAAGAGCGAAGTCGACAATCTGCGCAACTCGTCTCCTGCCGTCGCTGTCAGTGAAGTCGCCTATATTGTGGTGACGCTCCAACCCCCAAGGCAGAGCAGAAAGAGACGCACTATGACTTCCTGGCAAACCCATCTGTTGGGTTTTTGGATCAAGAATGACATCGAAGTCGCGTTTTCTCGCTTCGACGATTAGCTCTTTGTGCCTATCCACATTGTGCGCGTCGATCACGAACCCAAATACGCCACGCTCGCCGGTAGCTAGAAGGTCGAGCATCTCCCTATGATCGTTCCGCCCTACCCTGACAAAGAAAGCCAAAGGCGCTCCAGGACGTCTGAGCTCAGTCGGGCGTGGCAATTGGATGATATTCGTCATGGACGATTCTCCGAGTGAATTGACGTTACCATTGACATTTCGATTGCGCAATTTGTTTCTGATTTGTTCTCAAAAACGGAACGCTCGGGAGAATCCGATAGTAAAACTAAGCAATATCAATTGGTTAGTTGATTTGAGGTTTTGGCCCCCTTGGCCCTTGGGGTTAGCTAAATCCGCATTTGGCCGCTCTGACCTGTGACTTATCCACTTACGTTCGTCCGCGCCTGATCAATCGGTTTCCGTGACAGAGGCGTCGTCCGTCAGTTTCGGATTCTCTTCGTATCCTTCGGCAGTGGACATGAGCGTCGACCTTTTCGAGGTCGCTCCCTAAACGACGCTTTTCTCAATCGGTCAGCTGTCTTGTCCTGGCCACGACGTTGCTACTTCCACAATCGTCATGCGCGAGCTCTATCCGCGCATCCATCCACGGATTATTCGCGTCGTAATGATCGCATCCGAGCGCCGGACCGCCGGGTCAAGCCCGGCGACGACGGTAAAACGCACGGCGGCTCTTGACTATCACCAATTTAGGATTATAATCCATATCGTCCTGTCCGTGAGGGGCGCTTCTCGAGGGCGCTTGGAAAGCGGGACAGATCGCCGGCTGGGCAACCAGCCAGGCGGTGTCCGGCGTAGCTGGCTCTGGCCAGCGAAGCCGGAAAGGATGCGGCGCCCGCGTCTCACGCTTCGCACGCGTGACCCCGGGCGGCGTCGGGTCCCCGTCCGAGCCCACTACGAGGCTCTGCGACTTGTTAGTTCGCTGGACGCGGGACAGGCGAAGGCGGCGAAATCCGCCGGATGAAGCGGTGCGGAGGCATCGCGCCTGTCCCCGGAAGCACGGGCCTGATGCCGAACAGACGCCGCGGTGGGCGCGCCTTTGAGGCGAGCGCGATTACTTCACTGAAGTAATCGCGAGAAACCACCAACATCCGCGCCAAAACGGCGCGCCCCCGCCCCTCGCTTTGAAGCGACGGGTGCAAAACTCGGGCTCAGCGGAGCCGCGAGAACGATTGGGCGTGGCTGTTTGACAGAGTGGATAGGATGGCGAGTGCACGGGTGACGTGCTGCATTTCAACTCTCTCAGCGTCATGGTCCGCGCAGGCGGGCGACCCAGTATCCAAGTGAGCTGATGGTTGAGGACGAGCGTCGATGCGTTTTGCGAAAAGCGGCGCTCTGGAATACTGGCTCCCCCGCATGCGCGGGGGATGACGGGTGTTGGTGTGGTGAGTCCTGTACGTCATACGCGGGCTTGACCCGCCTGCGCGGCCGAAGCCGCTCCGGCGCGGCGAAGGCCCGCGTATCCATCGCGCGCCAAGCGCACCGTCATTCGAAGAGGATGGATTGCCGGGGCGAGCCCGGCAATGACGAGCTGAGCAGCCGACCGCGCCGCCTACTCCGCCTTCGTCCCCAACTGCTTGTGCCTTCGCCCGAAGTCCGGCGCGGCTTCGTCCTGGCCGATCTGCACGATGCCGCGGCGGATGGCGCGGGTTCTCGTGAAGTGATCGAACAGTGCGTCGCCGTCGCCGCGGCGGATGGCGCGGGTGAGCTTGGAGAGGTCTTCCTGGAATTCGCCCAGCATCTCCAGCACCGCGTCCTTGTTGGTCAGGAACACGTCGCGCCACATCGTCGGGTCGGAGGCGGCGATGCGGGTGAAGTCGCGGAAGCCGCCGGCGGAGAACTTGAGGACTTCGGACTGTGTCACGCCTTCGAGTTCTTCGGCGGTGCCGACGATTGTGTAGGCGATCAGATGCGGCAGATGGCTGGTGACCGCGAGTACCAGGTCGTGGTGCTCGGGCGTCATGATCTCGACATTGGCGCCGAGCGTGCGCCAGAACGCGGCGAGCTTCTCGGTCGCCTCGGCGTTGGTGCCTTCGGGCGGCGTCAGAATGCACCAGCGGTTGATGAACAGTTCGGCGAAGCCGGAATCCGGGCCGGAATTCTCGGTGCCGGCGACAGGATGCGCCGGCACGAAGTGGATGTCCTCCGGCAGATACGGCGCCATGGCTTTGACCACCGCGGCTTTCACCGAGCCGACGTCGGAAACGATCGCGCCGTGCTTGAGATGCGGCGCGATCTCCTTGGCGACGTCGCCGCAGGCACCGACCGGGATGCACAATATAATGAGATCGGCACCCTCGGCGGCTTCGGCGTTGGTCTCGACCACCTGATCGACGATACCAAATTCCTGGCCGAGTTCGCGCACCCGCTCGCGCGTCTGCGGCGAGCGCGCGGTGGCGACGATCTCGGAGGCTAAGCCGAGCGACTTCGCACCCCGCGCGATCGAGCCGCCGATCAGACCGAAGCCGATCAGCGCGACTTTGCGAAACATCGGCTCCGAAGTCATGGCTGGGCCATGAACTCGCGCAGATGTTCGATCACCAGCTCGTTCGCCTCGTCGGTGCCGATGGTCATACGTAGCGCGTCGGGCAGGCCGTAATTGTTGAGCGCGCGCAGCACCAGGCCGCGCTTGGTGAGGAACGCGTCGGCGGCCGCGGCGGTCTTGCTGCCGCCCTTGGGGAAGTGCACCAGTACGAAGTTGCACACGCTCGGCGTCACGGTGAGCCCGAGCTTGGTGAATTCTTCAGTCAGCGTATTGCGCCATTTGTCGGTGTGGACGCGCGACATCTCGACATGCGCGGTGTCCTGGATCGCCGCGACGGCGGCGAGCTGCGCCGGCACCGAGACGTTGAACGGACCGCGGATGCGGTTGACCGCATCGACGATATTGGCCGGGCCGAACATCCAGCCGATACGCAGCGCGGCGAGCCCGTGCACCTTGGAGAAGGTGTGGGTCAGCACCGTGTTCTCGGTGGTCGATACCAGCTCGATGCCGATCTCGTAGTCGTTCTTCATCACGTAGTCGGCGTAGGCGGCGTCGAGCACCAGCACGACATGCGACGGCAGCCCGGCGCGCAGCCGCTTGACCTCGTCGAACGGGATGTAGGTGCCGGTCGGGTTGTTCGGGTTGGCGAGCCAGACCAGCTTGGTCTTGTCGGTCACCCGCGCCAGCATGGCGTCGACGTCGGTGGTCAGCGCCTTCTCGGGTGCCACCACGTTGCTGGCGCCGTTCGCCAGCGTCGCGATCGGGTACACCAGGAAGCCGTGCTGGCTGGAGATCGCCTCGTCGCCGGGGCCCAAATAGGTGTGCGCCAGCAGGTTGAGGATCTCGTCGGAGCCGGCGCCGCAGATGATGCGGTCGGGGTCGAGGCCGTAAGCCTTGCCGATGGCTTCGCGCAGGACGCGCGAGGTGCCCTCCGGATAATCCTCGAGATGATCCGCCGCGCTCTTGTAGGCCGCGATCGCGTGCGGCGACGGGCCGAACGGGGTCTCGTTGGCCGAGAGCTTGAACACCTTGCGGCCGGGCTCGGGGACCGGGCTCTTGCCGGGGGTGTAGGGCGCAATATCGAGAATGCCGGGCTTCGGCACGGGACGGGACATCGTCAACTCCGGAAGAAAGTCGGGCGGCGGAAACCGGCCCTGGAAACTCAGGGCTTGCCGCTCGGGGGCACCGTATAGCGCTTGGCGTGGCTGCCGACGAGGGCCGATGAGCGCACCGAGGCCCCCGCTGCGATCAGGGCAGCCTTGATCTGGTCGAGGCTGCCGGGCGCCGACACCGAAACCAGCAGCGCCGCCCCGTCGAAAGTCGTATCCGGCACCGCCAGGACTTCGGCCAGCGGCGACAGCGCCCGGGCGGTCTCGGCGGTCCAGCCGGCGACCCGGATGCTCCAGGTCTCGACCTCTGTCACCATGGCGCTGTCGGCGACCCGGGATACGACAAAGACCGGCAGCGCGGCCGGATGGTCGGCGCGCTCGATGAAGGGCAGGCGGGCGATGATCTTCGGTGCGCCCTGCGCCTCCAGCGCCAACCACCACGGATTGTTGCCCGAAGTCGCCGACACCAGCGCCAGATCGCCTTTCGAGCGCGCCACGGCATCGACCGCCGCCGAGGCCGAGAAATGGGCGACGTAAGGCACCGTGAAGCCGAAGTGGAAGCGCGCCGAGTCCCGCATCGCGCTTTCGCCGAGCGACTGGTCGGCATGCACCGAGAACGGCGCCTGCACATAAGTAAAAGTCGCGATGATCACCCGCCAGATGCTCTCGACGGTGTCGAGCGGCAGGATGCCGGTGTGGCGCTGGACCAGCCGGCGCATCATGTCGGCCTCCCGCGCCGGCCGAAACGCCGAGCCGACCTCCTGGGTCTGCTTCACCGAAATCAGCCGGTCGATGATCTGGCCGCGCTGCATCAGCAGGCGATGCACCTGCTCGTCGATGCTGTCGATCTCCTGGCGGAGCGCGGCGAGCGACGGCGGCGAGGGCGGCTGGGTCATTGTGGAGAACTTTCAGGCGAGATCAAGCGATGCGACCTCTGCTTAGGAAACCAGGCGATTGAAGGCAAAGGAATTTGGCTTGGGGGCAGGGCGCCGCACCATTCACAGCGCGCTCCCTCTCCCGCTTGCGGGAGAGGGTTGGGGTGAGGGCGCCCCAGGCAGTGAGCTCACGACTCGCGGAGCGGAGTGCCCTCACCCGTCCCGGCTTCGCTGCGCTCCGCCGGGCCGACCTCTCCCGCAAGCGGGAGAGGTCGCGCCGTGCCCGTGGCTAGGCCTTTGCACCATCACGACCGGGCAATGCCCAATATTGACGGCTCAGGCCCCGGTGCTTATTGTCTAACCAGACCCGTGGTCATTTGAGCCGGCCGGCTTGCAGCCACGTTAAACAACTCGCTAAACAGGCCGGGGACGTTTCGATCCCGGCCGAACCTGTGTTCGGGCCGGGTTTTTTATTGGCCCGGCGCGCCTATCTGAGATCGACCGGATGTTCCGGTGAGGGCCGTGGCAGTCGTATGATGAATATCCACCCGGCAAAGGGTCCCAAAGCCGCAAATGGCGAGCGCTTGTGGGAGGCCGACCACCCCACCTCCCTGGTCGCCCAGTTCGGCGCCGACCAGCCGCTGCGGCTCGACTGCGGCATCGACCTGTCGCCCTTCCAGATCGCCTATCAGACTTACGGCACGCTGAACGCCGACAAGAGCAACGCCATCCTGGTCTGCCACGCGCTGACCATGGACCAGCACATCGCCAATGTGCATCCGATCACCGGCAAGCCCGGCGGCTGGCTGACGCTGGTCGGGCCGGGCAAGCCGATCGATACCGACCGCTACTTCGTGATCTGTTCGAACGTCATCGGCAGCTGCATGGGATCGAGTGGGCCGGCGTCCACCAATGCCGTCACCGGCAAGGTGTGGGGCCTCGACTTCCCCGTCATCACCATTCCCGACATGGTTCGGGCCCAGGCGATGCTGATCGACCGGCTCGGCATCGACAGACTGTTCTGCGTAGTCGGCGGCTCGATGGGCGGCATGCAGGTGCTGCAGTGGAGCGTCGCCTATCCCGAGCGGGTGTTCTCGGCGATGCCGATCGCCTGCGCGACCCGGCATTCGGCGCAGAACATCGCCTTCCACGAGCTCGGCCGTCAGGCCGTGATGGCCGATCCGGATTGGGAGCACGGCCGCTATGTCGAGACCGGCTCCCACCCGCACCGCGGTCTCGCCGTGGCGCGGATGGCCGCGCATATTACTTATCTGTCCGACGCCGCGCTGCATCGCAAGTTCGGCCGGCGGATGCAGGACCGCGACCTGCCTACATTCTCGTTCGACGCCGACTTCCAGGTCGAGAGCTACCTGCGCTATCAGGGCTCGTCCTTCGTCGAGCGCTTCGACGCCAACTCTTATCTCTATCTGACCCGCGCCATGGATTACTTCGATATCGCCGCCGACCATGACGGTGTCCTCGCCGCAGCGTTTCGCGGCACAAAGACGCGATTCTGCGTCGTCTCGTTCACCTCGGATTGGCTGTTTCCCACCTCGGAGTCGCGCGCCATCGTGCACGCGCTCAACGCCGGCGGCGCCCGCGTGTCGTTCGCCGAAGTCGAGACCGACAAGGGCCACGATGCCTTCCTGCTCGACGAGCCGGAATTCATCGATATCGCGCGCGCGTTTCTGCATTCGGCCGCCGTCGCGCGCGGCCTGCCGGGCGCGGAGCGCTGAGCATGTCGGTGCAGGAGGGACTGCCGCTCGGCGAGCATCCGCGCGCGACGCTACGCGTGCACCGCGCCGATCATCTCAAAGTCGCCGACATGGTCGAGCCTGGCTCCAAGGTGCTCGACGTCGGTTGCGGCGAGGGTGACCTGATGATGCTGCTCGAATCCCGCGGCGTCGATTGCCGCGGCATCGAGTTGTCGCGCGAGGGCGTCAACCGCTGCGTGTCGCGTGGTCTCGCCGTGGTACAAGGTGACGCCGACACCGACCTCGACAACTATCCGGCCGACGCCTTCGACTACGTGATCCTGTCGCAGACCCTGCAGGCGACGCGGCAGCCGCGCGTAGTGCTGGAGAATCTGCTGCGCATCGGCCGGCGCGCGATCGTGTCGTTTCCGAACTTCGGCTACATCAACATGCGGCTGCAACTGCTGATCAACGGCCAGATGCCGCGTACCGAGAATCTGCCGGCGACCTGGTACGACACTCCGAATATCCATTTCTGCACCATCAAGGATTTCGTCGTGCTGTGCGAGGAGATCGGCGCCAAGATCGAGCGCTCGGTGGCGCTCGACAGCTACGGCCGCCCGCTGCGCCTCAATGCGCCGTGGTGGTTCTGGAACATGTTCGGTGAACAGGGCGTGTTTCTGCTGACCCGCGCTCACAAGAAATCGCCGCCCGAGCGAGGCGAATACGTCGCGCCTTAAGCCCTACATTATTCCATCTCACGGGTTCGATGGCGCGAGATAACCGCGCAGCAGCGCCGTGTTTCGCGCGTTAACGAATCCGGTTACGAAAGCGGTGCAATACACGTATTGCGCTAAATAGTTCCCTTTTCCACAAAATGATCATGTTTCGCCCGCGAATTACCATCGCAGGTTAGTGACCAGCCATTTTCTCGCCACCCCGGATCGATTAACGCGACGGGCGCTTTCGGCTCTGCAAAGCCGCAGCGCTGTCTATGAGTTCCGGAGAGAGAGTCTGTATGGTTGAGTTCACTGCGTTTCGTTTGTCGCGTATCGCCGCTTTGGTTCTGAGTGCCGTCGCACTCGCGGTGATCACTTCCAATCCCGCGTCGGCAAGGCCGCGCCATCATCACGCGCACGCGTCGCGCCACTATCATCACGTCGCTTCGTATCGGGCCCACGAGTATCGCGGCTATCGCATGTCGCGCCGGCAGCAGCGCGCTGCGCGCGTGGTGCAGCAGCAGCAATTCGGCGAGGCGCCGTTCGGGTTTGCGGCGGGTTACCAGGATCCGAACTATCAGGCTCCCAACTATCAGACGCAGAATGTCGCCGCGGCGCAGCCGATGTCACGCCGTGCCGAACGTCGCCGGCTGCGTCAGCAGCAGGCCCAGCAGGCGCAAGCGCAAGTCCAGAGCTGGTCGCCGTCCGGCGCCGCGTCGAGCATCGTCGCCGAAGCGCGTAGTTTCATCGGTCGCGGCAATCCGACCGGACGCAGCTCGCTGTGGTGCGCGCGGTTCATGAACCTGGTGCTGCAACGCTCGGGTCATAGCGGCACCGGCTCCGACATGGCGAGCTCGTTCGCGCATTACGGTCAGCGCATCTCGGGTCCGCAGGTCGGCGCGATCGCGGTGATGTCGCGGCGCGGCGGCGGCCACGTCGGCGTCGTCAGCGGCATCGATCAGAACGGCAATCCGATCGTGGTGTCGGGCAATCACAATCACCGCGTCGCCGAGGCGGTGTACTCCAAGAGCCGCGTCTACGCCTATGTGATGCCGTCGAGCTGAGGTAGCCGCCTCGTCATTGCGAGCGAAGCGAAGCAATCCAGCTCAGTGCACCACGCTGGATTGCTT
>NZ_BADD01000011.1 GCF_000333455.1 Rhodopseudomonas sp. B29 | reverse complement strand
CCGATCAAATGCCCGCGCACGATCGACTTCGAGGCCGAGCTGCCGCGCACGCCGACCGGCAAGCTGGTCAAGCGCCACCTCAAGGAGCGTTATTGGCCGGGTCGCCAAGGTGATCTATGTGAAGCACGGCGACGGCAAGACCTTCGTGATCATTGATGCAGCGATGAACGACCTGATCCGGCCAACGCTGTACGAGGCCTATCACGAAATCCTGCCGGTCTCGGAGCCGGCACCCGACGTGCCCACGATGGTCGCCGATGTGGTCGGCCCGGTGTGCGAAACTGGCGATTACCTCGCGCTTGATCGCAAGCTGCCGGAGCTGAAGGCCGGCGACCTGATCGCCATCATGACCTCCGGCGCCTACGGCGCCGTCCAGGCCGGCACCTACAACACGCGGCCGCTGGTGCCTGAAGTTCTGGTGAAAGCCGATCAGTTCGCCGTGGTGCGCCCGCGCATCGAGGTCGAGCAACTGATCGCGATGGACAAGCCGGCGCCGTGGCTGTGAGCCGGCGCGATTAGCACCTCTGGCGCTTAATCGAAACTAACGACTCATTGCAAGATGCACTGAGTCCTCATCCTGAGGAGCACGGCGAAGCCGTGCGTCTCGAAGGATGGGGCCACGCAGTGCCGGCGGCGTATGGTTCGAGACGGCGCTTCGCGCCTCCTCACCATGAGGTTGTGCTTGTTGTGACGCTTCAGCGCGAAGACAGAGTGGGGCCGCCAGAACGCGGCTTACAATGCTGGCGGCCCCGATCACGCGTTTGCAATCCCGGCCAGGAAGTTGCGGCGTCCAGCCGGGTACGCGCGACCCATGCAACCTATCGGCGATATCAGCCGCCGCAACACCGACCGCCGCTTAACCTAACCGATCAACCTTAACGTCGCCGCGGCCCAAAGACGCGGTCGCCTTGTGCGCGTGCCTGAGCCTTACATTCGCCATCTGCTCCTCGCTCAAGAACCCAGCAAATGAAGGTCGGCGCTGCGCGCTGATGACGCAGGATGACGAACTGATGAAGAACAGCGATCAGCAAACACTTCGGCAAGTCACGCCAGAGGTCGACAAATATCCCGTCGCGCTCCGCGTGCTGCATTGGGTGCGCGCGGTTCTGATCCTCGGACTGATCGCCGCCGGCTGGACCATGACGTCACTCGACGATTCTGTGACGGCGAAGTTCACGCAGCTCTATCCGCTGCACAAATCCTTCGGCTTGTTGGCGCTGCTGATCGTTCTGGTTCAGCTCGCGATCCGCGCAGTATCGCGCCTGCCCGGGCCGGCCGAACTGCCGGCCCACGAACGCGTGCTGTCTCACATCGTGCATGTCGCGATCTACGCGCTGGCGGTGATCGTGCCGCTGATGGGCTACGCGATGTCGAGCACGTTCAGCCAGAGCGACGGCGTGACGTTCTTCGGCATCCATGTGCCGGAACTACTGCCGAAGAACGATGCGTGGTCGTCGGCCTTCGCGTTGCTGCACAAGACGCTGGCCTACACGTTGCTGGCCCTGGTCGTGCTGCATGTGCTCGGCGCGCTGAAGCATCGCTTTTTCGACAAGAACCCGAAGGCCGACGTGCTGCCGCGCATGCTTTAGGTTCGCTCGGCCTCTGGAGGCTTGGAAGCGCCGTCACACGTTCGTGTGAGGTGTCGGAGCAGTTGTGGAGTCCCGAAGGTGCCTCATTGCCGCCTCTGTGCTACGCTGGTGTGATCGATCAGCCCGGAGAGAGCGTTGAGCCGAAGCCCAGATCCAGCCAAGCCAGAAGCGACCGGCAGCGATGCCGAGGTGACGCAGCATCTGGCCAAGGCGGTGCGGCGGGCGAGGATCGCGATCGCCTGGGAACGCGGCTGGCCGCATCTTGCCCGGCTGCTGACGGTAATCGGCCTGTTCCTTTCGGTGTCCAGGGCCGGGCTATGGCTGAACCTGTCGCTGGTCTGGCGCGGGGTCGGGCTGCGATAT
>NZ_BADD01000012.1 GCF_000333455.1 Rhodopseudomonas sp. B29 | reverse complement strand
GGCCGAACCCGGCGCCGCTCCGATGCGTTTCCCGTGTAACGGACCTGCGGCCGAAGTCCCGGATTTCGGCCCGCGGAATATGCGACAATGGTTCGGCCGGCGCGGCGCGCGGCCGGGATCCTCAAAGAGATGGCGAGATGGCGGCAGCAATCAAGAAAGTCGGCGTAATCGGCTCGGGCCAGATGGGCAACGGCATCGCGCACGTCTGCGCGCTCGGCGGTTTCGACGTGGTGCTGAACGACGTCTCGGCCGACCGGCTCAAGGCCGCGATGGCCACCATCAACGGCAATCTGTCGCGCCAGATCGCCAAGAAGATCATCACCGAGGACACCCGCAAGCAGGCTTTGGCGCGCATCACCGCGACCGAAACCCTCGAGGGATTGGCCGATTGCGACCTCGTGATCGAGACGGCGGTCGAGAAGGAAGACGTCAAGCGCAAGATCTTCCACGAGCTGTGCGCGACGCTGAAGCCGGAGGCGATCGTCGCCTCCAACACCTCATCGATCTCGATCACCCGCCTGGCGGCGTCGACCGACCGGCCGGAGCGCTTCATCGGCATTCATTTCATGAATCCGGTGCCGGTGATGGAGCTGGTCGAACTGATCCGCGGCATCGCCACCGACGACGCCACCTTCGAGACCGCGAAAGCCTTCGTTACCAAGCTCGGCAAGCAGATCGCGGTGTCGGAAGACTTCCCGGCCTTCATCGTCAACCGCATCCTGCTGCCGATGATCAACGAGGCGATCTACACGCTGTACGAAGGCGTCGGCAACGTCGAGGCCATCGACATGGCGATGAAGCTCGGTGCGCATCATCCGATGGGCCCGCTCGAGCTGGCCGACTTCATCGGACTCGATACCTGTCTGTCGATCATGCAGGTGCTGCACGAGGGCCTCGCCGACTCGAAGTACCGCCCCTGCCCGCTGCTGGTGAAATACGTCGAGGCCGGCTGGCTCGGCCGCAAGACCCACCGCGGCTTCTACGACTACCGCGGCGACAAGCCAGTCCCGACGCGCTGAGGTCGCGCATCGCGATTATTCCGTCATGGCCGGGCTGGTCCCGGCCATCCACGTCTTACTGTCTCGCGGACGGGCAGAGATTCGTGGATGCCGGGACAAGCCCGGCCATGACGATGAATTGCCATGTGCGTCGAATTGCCGGCGGCGAAGCGAGGCTTCATTAACGCTCTCGCGCTAGACTCACGCTCATGGACATGAGCCTCGTCACTGCGGCGCTCGGCATGCAGGCCAGCAACACGCAGACCCAGATTGCCACGACCGTGCTGAAGCAGAACCTCGACGCGCAGCGTCAGGTGGTCGACGCGCTGCTGGGCACCGGATCGCAGGGCGGCAACTCGCTCGCCAATGTCGGCGCCGGCATCGGCGGCAATCTCAACATCAGCGCCTGATCTTCGTTACGCGGCGTCATGGCCGGGCTTGTCCCGGCCATCCACGGCTCCATGCACAGCGCTCGCGGCTTCGTGGATGCCCGGGACAAGCCCGGGCATGACGGCGATTAGATCTTAAAACGGAAATCGATTACGGCTTCACAGCCGCCTTGATCAGCGCGGTGGCATCGGCGCTGTCCCATTCGGCGGGGCCGTTGATCGTGGCGATTTCACAGCCGTTGCTGTCGACCAGCAGCGAGGTCGGCATGCCGAGCGCCCGGCCGATGCTTTTCAGCTCCTGAAAAACCTTGGCCGAGGCGTCGTTGAACACCGCCAGATGGGTCAGCTTGCCGTCTTCGAGGAACTGCTTCGGCTTGCCGGGATCACGGGTGTCGATGTTGATCGCCACCACTTCGAAATTCGGGCTGCCGAGGCTGGCCTGCAGATTGTCGAGCGCCGGCATTTCCTTGCGGCATGGCACGCACCAGGTCGCCCACAGATTGACCAGCAGCGTGCGGCCGCGGAAGTCGGACAGCTTCTTGGGCTGACCGGAGGCATCGTCGAACACCAGATCGGGCAGCTTGAGCGGCGATGCCGCCGGCGTCAGCGCCGCGACCTCGCCCTTCATCAGCGGCTTGAGCTGCTGCGCTTTGGCGACAGCCGGACGGCAGGTCGGGTCGCCCGATGCATTGCGCTGCAGGCCGCCGATCCCGTATATCCCGGCGGCGCCCGCGATGATCAGCACGGCGATCGCCGCCACCACCAGGGTCAGGCGGCCGCGGCGCGGCGGAACGGGATCAGGCGAAGCATCGGTCATCGGCACAATCGGGATGAGGCCGCACCGCCCGCGGGCGGCGATCGGCGGTTTCGGATGGTCGAGGCGGGCATGAGCGACAGGACGAGCGGCGACATGATGGACGGCGAGCGATGAGCAACAAGATGTGGGGCGGCCGGTTTTCGGAGCGTCCCGACGCCATCATGGAAGAAATCAACGTCTCGATCGACGTCGACCGGCACCTCTACGCCCAGGACATCACGGCGTCGAAGGCTCACGCCGCCATGCTGGCCGCGCAGGGCATTATCACGGCGAACGATGCTAAAAACATCGCCAAGGGTCTAGACACGATTCTGTCAGACATCGGCGCCGGCAAGTTCACATTCAAGCGCGCGCTCGAAGACATCCATATGAATGTCGAGAGCCGGCTCGCCGAGCTGATCGGCCCCGCCGCCGGGCGGCTGCACACCGCTCGCTCGCGCAACGATCAGGTCGCGACCGACTTCCGGCTCTATGTCCGCGACGTGCTGGACGAGACCGACGCGGCGCTCGCCGCCTACCAGCATGCGCTCGCCACCCGCGCGCTGGAGCACGCCGGCACGGTGATGCCCGGCTTCACCCATCTGCAGACAGCGCAGCCCGTCACCTTCGGCCATCATCTGATGGCCTATGTGGAAATGGCGGCGCGCGATCGCGGCCGTTTCCAGGACGCCCGCAAGCGGCTCAACGAAAGTCCGCTGGGCGCCGCCGCTTTGGCCGGCACCTCGTTTCCGATCGATCGCCACGCCACCGCCACCAAGCTCGGCTTCGACCGGCCGATGGCGAATTCGCTGGATGCCGTGTCGGACCGCGACTTCGTACTGGAGACGCTGTCGGCCGCCTCGATCTGCGCCGTCCATCTGTCGCGCTTCGCCGAAGAGATCGTGATCTGGACCTCGCCGCTGGTCGGGCTGGTGCGGCTGTCCGACAAGTTCACGACCGGCTCGTCGATCATGCCGCAGAAGCGCAACCCCGACGCCGCCGAGCTGGTCCGCGCCAAGACCGGCCGCGTGATCGGCGCGCTGAACGGCCTGTTGATCGTCATGAAGGGCCTGCCGCTCGCCTATCAGAAGGACATGCAGGAAGACAAACAGGGCGCGATGGAAGGCTTCGCGGCGCTGTCACTGGCGGTCCGGGCGATGACCGGCATGGTGCACGACCTCGAGCCCGAGCCCGAGCGCATGAAGGCCGCGGCCGGCGAGGGCTACGCCACCGCCACCGACCTCGCCGACTGGCTGGTCCGGACCCTGAAGATGCCGTTCCGTGACGCCCACCACGTCACCGGCCGCATCGTCGCCGCCGCCGCCAAGGCCGGCGTGGCGCTGCACGAGCTGCCGCTTGCCGAGATGCAGGCGGTCGAAAAGCGCATCACCAAGGAGGCGCTGGCGGTGCTGAGCGTCGAGGCGTCGGTCAACAGCCGGACCTCGTATGGGGGCACAGCGCCCAAGAATGTCCGGGCGCAGGCCAAAGCCTGGCTCAAGCGCCTGGAAAAAGGCCACAAATCGAGCTAATCGGAATATCCGCACGGCCGCCCGGCAGGCTCGCGCGGGTCTCGCCAGAGCGGCGCAATCCCGGTATGGTGCCGCGGCAATTGGGGACATCGACGTGACTCGCGTGACCAGCCCATCGCGATGGGCGCTTGTGGTGATCGCCGCGACCGCGCTGGCGCTGGCCGGCTGCGGCCGCAAGGCCGGGCTCGATCTGCCGGCGGGTGCGGCCGATGTGCCGTCCGCCGCTGCGGCCAGCACGCCCGCCGCCAAGGGCGACGTATTCGATTCGTCCTACGGCGCCAACGCGCCGCCCTCGGCCGCCAAGGGCACCAAGAAACCTATCATCCTCGATCGGCTGCTGGACTAGGGCCTTGCCGGTCCTGATGAAATCAGGACCGAAGCTCTGGATTCTCGTTGGGACGGGTTTTCTTCACGCGAACCGGTTTCCATTTCGCTCGAAAACGCTATAGGTCGCCGATGGGTCATTTCGACTACCGCGCCGGGCGTGCTGCACGCCGAAGACGTCAGCCTTGCATCAATCGCCGACGAGGTCGGCACGCCGTTCTACTGCTACTCGAGCGCGACGCTGGAGCGGCACTACCGCGTGTTCGCCGAGGCCTTCGCCGGCACCGACGCGCTGGTGTGCTACGCAATGAAGGCGAACTCCAACCAGTCGGTGCTGCGAACGCTCGCCAAGCTCGGCGCCGGCGCCGACGTGGTGTCGGGCGGCGAGATGCAGCGCGCGCTGGCGGCGGGTATTCCGGCGAGCAAGATCGTGTTCTCCGGCGTCGGCAAGACAGAAGTTGAGCTGCGTGCAGCGCTGGCCGCCGAGATCAAGTGCCTCAACGTCGAGTCCGAGCCGGAGCTCGAACTGCTGTCGCGGCTCGCGGTCGAAACAGGACGGACTGCCAAGATTTCGATCCGCGTCAATCCGGATGTCGACTCGGGCACCCACGCCAAGATCTCGACCGGCAAATCCGAGAACAAGTTCGGCATCCCGCTGGCGCATGCGCGCGAGGTTTACGCCCGCGCCGCCAAGCTGCCGGGCATCCAGGTCACCGGCGTCGATGTGCATATCGGCAGCCAGATCATCGATCTGGCGCCGATGGAAGCCGCGTTTCGCCTCGTCGCCGAATTCGTGCACGCGCTGCGCAGCGATGGTCATACGATCAATCACGTCGATTTCGGCGGCGGTCTCGGCATCCCGTACTACGAGGATCGCGACGCACCGCCGGAACCGTTCGCCTACGCCGAGATGGTCAAGCGCGTCACCCACAATCTCGGCTGCACGCTGCTGTTCGAGCCGGGCCGGCTGATCGTCGGCAATGCCGGCATCCTGGTCGCCAAGGTGATCTATGTGAAGCACGGCGACGGCAAGACCTTCGTGATCATTGATGCAGCGATGAACGACCTGATCCGGCCAACGCTGTACGAGGCCTATCACGAAATCCTGCCGGTCTCGGAGCCGGCACCCGACGTGCCCACGATGGTCGCCGATGTGGTCGGCCCGGTGTGCGAAACTGGCGATTACCTCGCGCTTGATCGCAAGCTGCCGGAGCTGAAGGCCGGCGACCTGATCGCCATCATGACCTCCGGCGCCTACGGCGCCGTCCAGGCCGGCACCTACAACACGCGGCCGCTGGTGCCTGAAGTTCTGGTGAAAGCCGATCAGTTCGCCGTGGTGCGCCCGCGCATCGAGGTCGAGCAACTGATCGCGATGGACAAGCCGGCGCCGTGGCTGTGAGCCGCG
>NZ_BADD01000013.1 GCF_000333455.1 Rhodopseudomonas sp. B29 | reverse complement strand
CTATGCACGGAGCTGGATTGCTTCGTCGCTTCGCTCCTCGCAATGGCGCACTTGCGCGCTGGCGGAATCTCAGTTCGTGATATGCGCGATCTGGACCGCGTGGTTGAACATCGCGTTGAGGGCGGCGGTGATGTCGGCCGGCGTGTTCGCGGTGTAGAAGAAGCCCGGCGAGGCGCAGCCGCTCAAACTCGCCGGGATGTTGGCGATGTTGTTGTTGGCGTAGGTGTCCTCGTTGCCCGCGAACGAGGTGTTGACCGGATCGATCTTCTGATACGGGATGTACAGCACCGAGACGATAATGCCGCGCTTCTTCATCGGCGTGCAGTCGGTCGAGGGGTTGATGACCGTTGCATGATTGCTCCCCGCCCAGCCGCCATTGGGCACACCCTTGGTCTGCGGATCCTGCGCGCCGTCGGTGACCAGGAAGACATAAGGCAGCGTCTTGTTCGACGTCGTGCCGTCGCCGACGCTGGTGATCAGCGTGTTCATGCTGGCGAGCGACTCGCTGATATGCGTCCCGCCCGAGCCGAGGTTCGAATTCATGTTGGTGTCGAGCAGCGTCGCCAGATTGGCCGCGGCGTAGTTGATGGTCGAAGAATTGGTCGTCGAGCCGTTGATGCTGCTGGTCAGCGGGAAGTACGAGTACAGATACTGGATGAACGGATACAGCCCGATTCGGAACTGGTTGGGGATTTTGGCGGTGGTGTTGGCAGTCTGAAACAACTGATTGACCGCATAGCCGACGGCGTCCAATCGAAGCTGGATGCACGCATCTGTGCCGTCGGTCGGGCAGTTGTCCACCGCGCCAAGCTTGGTATAGAGCGAGTTCGGCAATCCGGACACGATGTTGGACGGCAGCTTCTTTTTCATCGGGGTACTGCTGGTGTTCTGCAGCAGCGCCTTGTAGCCGCTCTGGCTGACGCGCGAGATGGCGTAGCCGAGACAGTAGTTATTGGTGGGATAGCCCTGCGTGCCGCTGTCCGTACAGGCTGAATTCTGCGGAGCGAAATGGCATGCCAGCGTGCAGCCGGTTGGATACTGAAGATAGTTGTCCGGATTGATCGACTGCATCCGCTGCGCCTCGGCGGTGGTCGAAGGCAGCCCCATCGAGCCCGACACGTCGAGCATCAGATAGAAGTCGAGATACAAAGGCAGCGAGGCGCTGGCTGTCGAGCTACCGCCGACCGTCACCGTCTTGGTGCCGAAGACGCCCATGAAGCTGGTCGGCACCTTGGCGGTGAAATTCACCACCGACTTCAACGTCGCGCCCGTCTTGGTCACGGTCGGGGAGATGTTGAGCCCGGTATAGCCCGTCACGACCGAGGCGTTGCCATTGAAGACATTCGTAGCTTCGGTATTGCCGGCGCTCACCGTGCCGTTGCTGGTCATCGCCACCGCGGCTTTGTAGCCGGCACCGTTAAAGGAGATCGAAGCCAGGCTTGCCGTATCGGCCGCCTTCTGCAACTGGGTACGAATCTTGGCCGCCATCGCATAGTCGACGGCGCAGCCGACCGCCGCGAGGATCGGCAGAACGGCCAGCGCGAAAATGATCGCCACATTGCCGCGCCGGTCGCGAACAAACATCCGCGCCAGCCTGCCCCAACCGCTCCCCCGCGCCATCATCGGGCCTGCCCCCGTTCATGTCCAACCAACGGGATTTAGCCGACGAAAGTTACAAGAGTCTCAAACGAGGTGGATACTCACCTGCTGTGGTCATTGACGAGTAATTGCCCTACTAACGATCAATTAACCGACGGTCACCGTCTCGAGTTGGCCCGCGGGGCGAAAGCCCGTAGCATTGACGGGAGTCACACAGGCGTGCCGTTGCCGCCGTCGACTTCACTGCGTTTCAGCAGATAGTCGAGTCCGCCGACCCTGTACCAACGATAACCGTAGCCTTCCAGCATCACAGTGTGACGGTGACGCTTGCCGGCCTGGCTGTGCTGATCGCCGAGTACGTCGATCAGGGTGTCGCCGCTGTCGCCTGCAAGCCCCACGGAAAATGTCAGCTCGCGCGGCTGTTCGTCGAGATTGTGCAGCAGCAGGACCGAATTGTTGCGCCAGTCGTAGCGCAGGCCCAGCACGGCCGGATCGCCGGTCTCGATTACCTCGAAATCGCCCCAGCCGATCTCCGGCACCTCCTTGCGCATCCGCAGGATGCGCTCGATCCAGTTGAGGAAGGAGTTGGGATCGCGCCGCTGCTGAGCAACATTGACGTGGGGATAGCCGTAGGGCCCCTGCTCGATCACCGGCACACAGGGCTTGTCGGACTTGGTGAAGCCGCCATGCGGCTCGGTCGACCATTGCATCGGCGTGCGGGCGCATTCGCGCTCCTTCAGCCTGAGATCGTCGCCCATCGCTATCTCGTCACCATAGCGCAGCACGGGCGTCCCGGGCAGCGTGCACATCAGGCTGTAGGCCAATTCGAGCCGCCGCCGGTCGCCGCCGAGCATCGGCGCCAGCCGCCGGCGGATGCCGCGATTGTAGAGCTGCATGGTCTTGTCGGGCCCGAACGCCGCGAACACCTGGGCCTGCTGCGCCTTGGTGAGGCGGCCGAGATCGAGCTCGTCGTGATTGCGCAGAAACAGCCCCCATTGCGCCGTCGCCGGCCGCGGCTTGGTCTCGACGAGCGCCTTCGCCAGCGGCCCGGTGTCGCCGGAGGCGAGCGCATAGAACAGATGCTGGTTGACGTGGAAGTTGAACATCATGTGCATGCGATCGCCGTCGTCGCCGAAATACTGCAGATCGTCCTTCGGTCGCACATTGGCTTCGGCGAGAATGATGGCGTCGCCCTTCCGCCATTGCAGGAATTCGCGGAAGGTGCGCAGCATATCGAACTGCTCCACCGGCTTCCTGACCTGCGGACCCTTGGTGGCGATCACGAACGGCACTGCATCCATGCGGAAGCCGCAGACGCCGAGCTGGATCCAGAACCCCATGATCTTGAGGATCTCTTCCTGCACGAATGGATTGGCGGTGTTGAGGTCGGGCTGGAAGTCGTAGAAGCGGTGGAAGTAATAGGCCTTGGCGACCCTGTCGCGCGTCCAGGTCGATTTCTGCACGCCTGGGAAGACCATGCCCTCGTCTGCATGCGCCGGCTTCCTGTCCGACCAGACGTACCAGTCGCGATATGGTGACTCTTTATCGGCGCGTGCCTGCTGAAACCATGGATGCTGATCGGAGGTGTGATTGACCACGAGGTCGATGATCACCCGGATGCCGCGCTGCTTGCAGCCATGGGTGAACTCGACAAAATCGCCAAGGGTGCCGTAGCGCGGGTCCACGTTGTAATAGTCCGAGATGTCGTAGCCGCCGTCGCGGTTCGGCGATGGCTGGAACGGCATCAGCCAGATCGCCGTGATGCCGAGGCCATGGAGATAATCGAGGCGCCGCGACAACCCCTTGAAATCGCCGATGCCGTCGCCATTGGCGTCCATATAGGTCGCGACCGACAGACAGTAGATCACGCCGTTCTTGTACCAGAGGTCGTCGATCATCGTTGGTCGCGGCCTGACAAAGGAGCAACGGGCGAGGCCCGTACGGTGGGTTATCGCGAAGCGCGTAACCCAGGCGCTACGCATACAGCGTGGGTTACGCGCCTTTCGGCGCTAACCCACCCTGCGGGCTTTTCGCTTGGCGAAGCACTTCCACGAGCGACGTGGGCGCCGCAGCCGCCAGCGCAGCCGGCTCATGTCAGCGCCACGCCGTAGTAGTCATCGATCCGGCGCGTGCCGCTCCAATCATAGTCGGACCCGCGATCATATTTCGGAGCATTCTGCAGCTGATCGTTAGTCACCATGGTCTGGTAACCGCCGAGCTCAGTGTTGTACTTCAGCGACGGCCATGGCAACGGATAGTGGTCGTCGCCGATACCGAGGAAACCGCCGAACGACAGCACCGCGTAGGACACCCGCCCGGTGCGCTTCTCGATCATCACCCGCTCGATCGATCCGATCTTCTCGCCGTCGGGGCCGAACACCGCGGTGCCCTGGACCTTGTCACTGCCGATCAGGCTGACGGTCTCGTCGGTGGCCGGATCGCTGCTCGGAGTCATGGTGGGACTCATCGAAACCTCCTGCGTCGTTTCCTCACGAGCACAACCGGCAGGAACCCGAGACGTTCCGCCGGCGCGATGTCACGGCGAGCAACGATCGTCATGGTGTCTTCACAAACGGAGGAATCGTTCTTATCTTGGATTTTCCTGAAACAACGAAAGGAGGTGATCCAGTGTCTCACTCGAAACGCTGTCACCTCGCTGGGGACGCCCGTTGAGGTTGGCTTCTTAATCGAAGCCGCTCGGCTCGGGCGTACTCCAGCGCCTGGGAACCAGCGAGTTACGAGGCGCGCGTCGGCGGATCCCGCCGGCGCGCGTTTGTCGTTTCAGTCCCCCGCGGACGCGCGCCGCGGAGAAGGCTGCGCCTATCCGTTGACGTCACCTCCAAGAACAAAATACCTCAGGGGCTGGAACCGCGACGGAGCAACACGATGACGACTACAGGGGCCGCGACCTTCACCGATGGCGATGCCTACGAGCGGATGATGGGCCGCTGGAGCCGCACCGCCGGCGCGGTTTTCCTGGACTGGTTGGCCCCTCCGGCGGGTCGCGACTGGCTCGACTGCGGCTGCGGCAACGGCGCTTTCACCGAAGAGATCGTCGCCCGCTGCGCCGCCAAGTCGATCACCGCGGTCGATCCCTCCGAAGGCCAGCTCGCTTTCGCCCGCACCCGCCCGGCCGCCCGGCACGCCAGCTTCAAACTCGGCAGTGCAGAGGCGTTAGATTTCCCCGACAACAGCTTCGACGTCTCGATCATGGCCCTCGTGCTGGCATTCCTGTCCGACCCGACCAAAGCGGCGGCGGAGTTGGCGCGGGTGACGCGCCCGGGCGGCTCGGTGGCTTCCTATATGTGGGACATCGATGCCGGCGGGTCGCCGCTGGCGCCGATGACGCGGGCCATGCAGGCCGTCGGCGTCGCGCCCGCCAAACGCCCGAGCGAAGCCGCATCGCGCCGCGACGTGATGCAGGAGTTGTGGCAGCAGGCCGGTATGGTCGACGTCGAAACGATGACGATCCCGGTGGAGATCAGCTATCCGAGCGTCGATGCGTTCTGCGACGTGTACTTCCTGCCGATCGGCCCGCAAGGCGTGGCGATCTCCAAGCTGAGCGACGACGACCGCGCGCGCCTGCGCCGGCAATTGCACGACGACCTGTCGGGACCGGGCGGCCGCGTCAGCTACAAGGCTTTCGCCAACGCGGTGAAGGGACGTGTCACCGGTTAGTGAGGGCAGTAGTTGATTTGCCGCGCCGGCCTCGCACAACGAGGCGGATGGCGCCCTCAGCGCCTGGTCGTTTTGGTGATCTTCGGCTTCGGCTTGGGTTCCGTGGCCTCGGGCTTGCCGATCACCCCCTCGCGCTTCTTCACCGCGTGATAATAAGCCCACCACAGATGCGCGGCGGCGCCGCGGAGCGGGCGCCAGGGTTCGGCGAGCGGCGCCATCTGCTTCACCGTTGGGCGCGCCTTGAGGCCGAGGCCGATCCGCATCGCCTCCTGGACGGCGAGATCACCGGCCGGCCAGGCGTCGCCATGGCCGAGGCAGAACAACAAATAGATGTCGGCGGTCCACGGCCCGATGCCGTGCAGCGCCGTCAGCGCGGTGTGGGCGATGTCGGCATCCTGCTCGCCCAGCGCGTTCAGATCGAGCCGCTCGGCCGCGAGCTCCTTGGCCAGCGCCTTCAGCGTCTTGATCTTCGCCGCCGACAGGCCGAGCCGCCCCAGCCGATCGGTGCGGGCGCGCCGGATGGCGTGGTGATCGAACGGCTCATAGGCGCCAGACACCCGCGCCCAGATCGCCGCCGCCGAGGCGACCGACAATTGCTGGCCGCAGACGATCGCCGCCAGCCCGGTGAAGCCCGGCTCGCGCCGCCGCAGCGGCGGCATGCCGGCGACATTTAGCACCGGCTTCAGCCGCGGGTCCTGTTTGACCAGCGTGTGGATCGCAGCTTCGAGATCGGACTGGCTGTCGAGATGGATGGTCATCAGGTGGCTTGGCTTTCCCGCGTCACGCGCGGGCTTGACCCGCGCATCCATCCGCTATCGTAAGGAGTCTTTCATCCGATGGATTGCCGGATCAAGTCCGGCAATGACGTCAGGGGTTCAATGCCGCCACCCGTTTTCCGATTTGCGCCGAGCCCGAACGGTTATCTCCATCTCGGCCACGCCTACTCGGCGATGATGAATTTCGACCTGGCGCGCGCGGCGGGCGGACGGCTGCTGCTGCGTATCGAGGACATCGACGCCACGCGCTGCCGGCCGGAATACGAAGCCGCGATCTACGAAGACCTGGAATGGCTCGGCATTGCGTGGGAGCCGCAGGTTAGGCGGCAATCCGATCACCTGGACCTGTATCGCGAAGCCGTGGACAGGCTCGCATCCACCGGATTGGTGTTCCCGGCGTTCGAGAGCCGCGCCGAGATCGCCCGGCTGGTCGCAGACCGCGAGGCAAGCGGCGCGTGGCCGCGCGATCCCGACGGCGCGCCGCTGTATCCCGGCCAAGGCAAGCAACTAACTGCCGACGAACGCAGCGCACTGATCGCTGCCGGCACGCCCTATGCGCTGAGGCTCGACATGGCTGCCGCAGTTGCCCAAGTGGGTGAGCTGAGCTGGCACGAAGACGGCCGCGGCCCGGGCGGCGAGACCGGACTCGTGAGGGCGCAGCCGCTGGATTGGGGCGACGTCATCATCGCCCGCAAGGAGACGCCGACCAGCTACCACCTGTCGGTGGTGATCGACGACGCGCTGCAGGCCGTCACTCATGTGGTGCGCGGCGCCGATCTGTTCTGGTCGACGTCGGTACACCGGCTGCTGCAAACCCTGCTCGGGCTGCCGGCACCGACCTATCGGCACCACGACCTGATCCGCGACGCCGCGGGGCGTAAGCTGTCGAAGTCGGACAGCTCCACCGCCTTGCGGCAATTGCGCGCAGACGGCGCCACGCCGGCCGATATCCGGGCGCTGGTTGGACTGGCCGCATCCGCCTGAGGGCGCCCCCCGCCGACGCTCAGGCGCACAATGGCGGGATGGTTTGAGCGCCGGCGGCGTGGCAATCTGGTCGCGGGCGGCTCGGGGGAATCATGGCGGTGAAAGCGCGCGCGTTGCGCAGCCGGCGGACGCAGGTGACGCGGCCGGTGAAAAAACGCGTCCAAAAGCAAGCCGTTAAGCCTGACCTTGTGGAGTCGGCGCTGGCCGCTTTCGCGCATGAAGTTCGCACGCCCCTCACCGGCATCCTGGCCGTCAGCGACCTCCTCGCCACCTCCGAACTCGGCGAGCGTGAGCGCCGCTGGGTCGACACGATCAAGGCCGGCGCTGAGCATCTGTCTGGGCTGGCTACACTTTTCGTCGATGCGGCGCGGCTCGGCGCAGCCGGGCTGCAGATCCGGCAGGACCTGTTCGACCTGCGGGCGCTGTCGCGGCATGTCGGGGATTCGCTCGCCGGCCGCGCCGCCGCCAAGGGGCTGGGCGCCGTCGTGACAATCTCGCCGCGGCTCCCCGCCTACGTGATCGGCGACGTCGTCCGGCTCCGAGCGGCCCTGGAAAATCTGATCGACAACGCGGTGAAGTTCACCGAGCAGGGCACGGTCAGCCTCAAGGTGACGTCCGCCGCAGCCGGCAAGCATGACGCCGCGGTCAGCTTTGCCGTCACCGACAGCGGCATCGGCCTGTCGCTCGCCGAGATCAGGCGGCTGTTCCGGCCGTTCTCGCAGGCCAATGTCAGCATCGCGGCGCGGTTCGGCGGCGCCGGGCTTGGGCTGAGTTCGGTCCGTCAGATCGCCCGCGCGATGGGCGGCGACGTCGCCGTGACGCAGCGCGCTCGCGGCGGCACGGTGTTCACGATGACGGTGAAGCTACCGCGAGCCCAGCCGCAGCCGGCGACATCCGCGGCGCGGCGCATTCAGGGCGTGGACAACCGGCCGCTGCGGCTGCTCAGCGTCGAGGACAACCCGTTCGGCCGGGTCGTGCTCAATTCCATCCTGACCGAACTCGGCCACTCGGCCGAATTCATCGGCCGCGGCGAGGCGGCGCCGGAGCGGCTGCGTGATAACGAGTTCGACGCGGTGCTGATGGACATGGTGCTGCCAGGGATCAGCGGCCTCGACACCATCCGGCTGATCCGCGCGCTCGATGCGCCCGGCAGCACGGTGCCGATCATCGGCCTGTCCGGCCGCGATCAGGACGAAGCGGCGGCGCGACAGGCCGGCGCCAACTCGTTCCTGCTCAAGCCGGTGTCTCCTCGTGCGCTCGCAACTGCGCTGCTTGAAGTGTCACGCCGTCCTTCAGCTTCGACTTGATGATGGCGGCGTTGAGTTCGCCGCCATAGACGAAGATCGCGGCGATGAAATACAGAAACACCAAAGCGATGATCGCCGACGCGAGGCCCGCATACATCGTTACGTAGTTGTTGGCGAAGCGCGCCAGATACAGGCCGAAACCGACGCCCGACAGCAACGACGCCACCATGGTGAAGACGATGCCGGGCGCGATCTGCTTGAGCGTACGCCTCCCGGCCGGCAGCCGCGCATGCAGGATGAACAGCGCCACCGTCAGCGCCGCGATGGTGATGCCGTAGCGCGCAACCGTGACCATTATCTCGTTGTTCTGCACCAACACCGGCACATAAATCCGGGCGGTCGCCAGGATCAGCGGCCCGAGCACGATCAGGAACGACATAGCCAGCGCGGTGAAAGCCGCGACCAGCGTGTAGCCGATCGATTCCAGCCGCAGCAGGTACCAAGGCCGCGGCTCGATCACCGCATAGGCGCGGTTCAGCGCCACCCGCAGGCTCTCGACGCCGTTCGAGGCGAAGTACAACGCCAGTAACAGGCCGATGGTCAGCGCGCCGCCGCGGGTGGTGGTCAGCACGTCGTGGATTTCACCCGATAGCGTCGAGGCGACCTGCGCCGGCCATACGTCGAGCAGCAACTCGGCGGCCTGGTCGGCCAGCCCCTTGGAGCCAATGAAGCCGGCCAGCGACGTCAGGACGATCAGAAATGGAAACAGCGCCATCAGGGACGACAGCGCGATGTGGCTGGCGATCGCCCATCCGTCATCGGCCAGAAACGTGTAGAAGGCGTCGAGCGCGACCCGGTAGGCGTAGCCAATCTGCTTCACGACCCGACCTTATTGGGGAAAATGAGCGTCGCCGACATCCGACACTACCATCCGCTATCAACCGGTTCAAACCGCCTTCGTTGCACGTCCGCCGCCTGCGGGCGGGATGGCGCGACCGGATCAGTGGTGTTATGAGACCAGGATGGCGACATTCCTCGGGACTTTCCTGCTGCCTATCGCGCTGTGCGCCGTGGCCTTCGTGCTCCTGCTCGGCCTCATCAACATGATGCGCGGCGGCTCGGCCAACCGTTCTCAGCAGTTGATGCGCTGGCGCGTCGGGCTGCAGTTCGTCGCCATCGTCATCACCATGCTTGCGGTCTGGGCGCTGGGCCGCTAACGCCGGTCCCGCCCTCACGTCTCGCCACCTCGCGCAGAGCCGTTTCGCGCTAAAGGTCCGCCCGCGATGCACCAGGATTGCTCCGATGGTTGTACTCAATCGAATCTATACCCGCACCGGTGACGACGGCACGACGGCGCTGGGCTCCGGCGAGCGCCGTCCCAAATACGATCTGCGGATCGCCGCCTATGGAACCGTGGACGAGACCAACGCGGCAATCGGCGTGGCCCGGCTGCATCTCGCCGCACGGCCCGATGTCGATGCCATGCTGGGCCGCATTCAAAACGACCTGTTCGACCTCGGCGCCGATCTGGCGGTGCCGGACCGCGAGGGCAAAGCCGAACGGCTGCGGATACTCGATACCCAGGTGGAGCGGCTGGAGCACGAGATCGATCAGCTCAACGAGCGTCTCGCGCCGTTGACGTCATTCGTGCTACCCGGCGGCAAGCCGGGCGCCGCGTACCTGCATCTGGCCAGAACCATTTGCCGCCGTGCGGAACGCGTGATGGCGGAACTCGCCGCCAAGCCGGAAGAACGCCTCACCGCCGCGGCCGTGCATTACGTCAACCGGCTGTCGGACTTCCTGTTCGTCGCCAGCCGCGCCGTCAACGACGACGGCGGCGGTGACGTCTTGTGGGTGCCGGGGCAGAACCGGTAGCTATAGAGCGAGGTGGCGGTTTTCGGCGGTCGCGCGTTGACCGCCGATAGCTGGGGCTTTAGGTTCCGCCGCCACGAAGGGACATTCCAGCGCAACACGAAAGAGGATCGATGAAGGTCTTAGTGCCGGTCAAGCGCGTGGTCGACTACAACGTCAAGATCCGCGTCAAGAGCGACGGGTCGGGCGTCGAGCTCGCCAACGTCAAGATGTCGATGAATCCGTTCGACGAGATCGCCGTCGAGGAAGCCCTGCGGCTGAAGGAAGCCGGCAAGGCGACCGAGGTCGTGGTGGTGTCGATCGGACCGGCGCAGGCGTCGGAGACGATCCGCACGGGTCTCGCCATGGGCGCCGACCGCGGCATCCTGGTCAAGGTCGATGGCACCGTCGAGCCGCTCGCGGTCGCCAAGATCCTCAAAGCCGTCGCCACCGAAGAACAGCCCGGGCTGATCATCCTCGGCAAGCAGGCGATCGACGACGACTGCAATCAGACCGGCCAGATGCTGGCCGCGCTGCTCGGCTGGTCGCAGGCGACCTTCGCGTCCAAGCTCGAGGTCGAAGGCTCGGACTTCCAGGTCCAGCGCGAAATCGACGGCGGCCTGCAGACGCTGAAGCTCAAGGGCCCGGCGATCGTCACCACCGATTTGCGCCTCAACGAGCCGCGCTACGCGTCGCTGCCGAATATCATGAAGGCGAAGAAGAAGCCGATCGCCGAGAAGACCGCCGCCGACTACGGCGTCGACGTCTCGCCGCGGCTGGAGATCGTCAAGACCGTCGAGCCGGGCGGCCGCAAGGCCGGCGTCAAGGTCAAGGACGTCGCTGAACTCGTCGAGAAGCTCAAGAACGAAGCGGGGGTGCTGTGATGGCGACGCTGCTGATTGCCGAAACCGACCACGCCCAGCTCAAGGACTCCACCAACAAGGCGCTGACCGCCGCCGCCGCGCTCGGCGGTGACGTGCATGTGCTGGTCGCCGGCGGTGAAGGCGCCAAGGCTGCGGCCGATGCGGCTGCCAAGCTGCAAGGCGTCGCGAAGGTGCTGCTGGCCGACGCGCCGGTGTACGAGCACGACCTCGCCGAGCCCCTGGCCGCGCTGATCGTGTCGCTGGCCGGCAATTACGACGCGATCGTCGCGCCCGCGACCTCGCGCTTCAAGAACGTGATGCCCCGGGTTGCCGCGTCGCTCGACGTGATGCAGATCTCGGAGATCATCAAGGTCGTGGCGCCCGACACGTTCGAGCGGCCGATCTACGCCGGCAACGCGATCCAGACCGTGAAGTCGAAGGATGCCAAGAAGGTCATCACCGTCCGCACCTCGACCTTCCAGGCCACCGGCGAAGGCGGCAGCGCCAGCGTCGAGAGCGTGGCGGCGGCAGCCGATCCGGGCCTGTC
>NZ_BADD01000014.1 GCF_000333455.1 Rhodopseudomonas sp. B29 | reverse complement strand
ACGTAGCCGCATCCTTCGAGGCTCGCTGCGCTCGCACCTCAGGATGACGGACTCGGGAATTGTAGCACCATCAGGCGAGGCCTGACCAAGCGACGTCCCGGGCTCGTCCCGATCACGCATCCGGGCAGTTGCAATATAAAACCAGTCGGGCTATCTCGCAAATAGTTTCATAATGCAACCAAATGGAGACGGCGATGAGGCTCGCGGGAAAGACGGCATTGATCACGGGCGGCAACAGCGGCATTGGGTTGGCAACGGCAAAGCTGTTCGTTGCCGAGGGCGCCAAGGTGACGATCACCGGGCGCGACAAGGCGCGACTCGAAGCGGCGGCGAAAGAACTCGGTGCCAACGCGCTCGCGGTCGAGGCCGACGTCACCGACATCGCCGCGATGGAGCGCGCGGTCGCACAGGCGGCGGCGAAGTTCGGCAAGCTCGATATCGTCTTCGCCAATGCCGGCATTCCGGGATCGACGCCGCTCGGCAGTACCTCGCTCGACGCGTTCGAACAAGTGATCCGCACCAATCTCACCGCGCCGTTCTTCACCGTGCAGGCGGCGCTGCCGCAACTGAACGACGGCGCTTCGATCATCCTCAATAGTTCCGTGATCGCGGTGCTCGGCAATCCGGGGTATTCGGCCTATGCGGCCAGCAAGGCCGGCGTGCGCGGCATGGCGCGGGTGATGGCGGCTGAACTGTCGCCGCGCAACATCCGCGTCAACGTGGTAGCGCCGGGCGCGGCGCGGACTCCGATCTGGAAGGGCGCGGTGCCGAACGAGCAGGCGATGGCCGTGTTCGAAAAACGCATCGCCCTATCGACACCGCTCGGGCGTATCGCCGAGGCCGATCACATCGCCAAGACCGTGCTGTTTCTCGCCTCCGACGATTCTGCGCATGTGCAGGGTGTCGAGATCTTCGTCGACGGCGGCACCACCGGCCTGCCTGCCGGCGCGCCGATCTATCGGGGTTAGCGCACGATCCGCACCGCGACGTCGTCGATCGCCTTGATCACGGCGTCGCGGATGCCCGGGTCATAGAGCAGATGACCGGCGGCATCGATGACGCGGAGTTCGGCGTCTGGCCACGCGGCGGCGAGTCGCTGCGATGTCGCCGGCGGGCAGAGCAGATCGTAGCGGCCCTGCACGATGATGCCCGGAATGCCTTTGAGCTTGCCGGCGTTGCTCATCAGCTGATCGGGCTGGAGAAAGCAGTCGTTGGCGAAGTAGTGCGCTTCCATGAACGGCGTCGACGGCAGCGTGCCATTGCCGTTCAGCGCCGCGCGGTCGAGCCGGCTGCGCTTGGGCGCAATCAGCGACAGGATCGCTTCGGTTTCGCCCCACGCCCGCGAGGCCGGGCCGTGCACGGCGGGATCCGGATCAAGGATTCGGCGCCAATAGGCACCCAGCGGCGCGGCGCGCTCGGTTTCATCGAGCACGCTGAGAAAATCCTCGTAAAGCCCCGGATAAAATCGCGGCAGTGTCGACAGGAAGGCCGTGTCGAGCTCGGCGCGCGTGCCAAGAAACGACGCACGCAGCACGATGCCGCTGACACGCTCGGGGTGCGCTTGCGCATAGGCCAGCGCGAGCGTCGCGCCCCATGAGCCGCCGACGACCAGCCAGCGCTCGAAGCCATGATGGATGCGGATCGCCTCCATATCGGCCACAAGGTGCGGCAGCGTGTTGGCGTCGCGGCCGCCTCTGGGGCGGCTGCGGCCGGCACCGCGCTGATCGAACAACACTGCGTGAAAACGCTCGGCGTCAAACAGCCGGCGATGATCGGGCTGGCAGCCGCTACCGGGGCCGCCGTGCAGATACACGGCCGGAATGCCGTCCGGATGGCCGTTGCTCTCGACATAGAGCTCGTGGCCGTCACCGACCGCGAGCGTCAGCGATGTGAGCGGCGCCGCACGATCGCGCGGTTTGGTCGGCGTGTCGACATCGGGATCCGGCATGGCGCTTGCGTAGCGCGAAACCGCACGCCTGGCGAGCGCATTGAGCGTTGCACGGAACAGGGTTGCGCATCGGCGCCCGCAACCTCACCTTTGCGAATGGACGAAACCGGAGCCCGAATGCCGCGCTATTTCTTCAATACCCGCATCGGCAGCGAATTGATTCCCGACCCCGAGGGCGAGGATCTGCGCGACGCCGATCATGCCTGGGAAGTCGCCCGCGCCACGATTCGCGAGATCGTCCGGACCGAGAGCACCGACGTCGAGCTGCTGCGCGCCAGCCTCGAGGTCACCGACGAGGACGGCGAGGTCGTGCTGGATTTCCCCTTCAGCGAGGCCGTCATCGACATGCCTGCATTGCCGCGGAACCGGCATTAGCCGAACCGGCTGGCGCAGCTTCCGGCCGCGCGCTATCACTTCGGTCTCGCAACGGAGTGATCATGCAGGATATCTGGCGACGATCCGCAACCGAGCTGGCCGATCTGGTCCGCAGCCGCAAAATCTCGGCCCGTGAGGTCACAAAGGCGACGCTGGACCGGCTGGATGCCGTCAACCCAGCCATCAACGCGGTGGTCGATCACGACCCGTCTTATTCGCTGAAGCAGGCCGATGCGGTCGACGCCAAGATCGCCAAGGGCGAGGACCCGGGCGCGATGGCCGGCGTGCCGGTGACCATCAAGGTGGTGACCGACCAGGCCGGCTTCGCCACCACCAACGGCCTGACCTCGCAGCGCGACCTGATCGCCAAGACCAACAGCCCGCTTGTCGACAATCTGATCGACGCCGGCGCCGTGATCGTCGGCCGCACCAACACACCTGCATTCTCCTATCGTTGGTTCACCTCCAACAAGGTCCACGGCGAGACGCTGAATCCGCGCGATCCGTCGATCACGCCGGGCGGCTCGTCGGGCGGCGCCGGCGCCGCGGTGGCGGCCGGCATCGGCGCCATGGCGCACGGCACCGACATCGCCGGCTCGATCCGCTATCCGGCCTATGCCTGCGGCGTGCACGGGCTGCGGCCGACGGTCGGGCGCATTCCCGCCTTTAACGCCTCGTCGCCCGAGCGCACGATGTGCCCTCAGATCAGCGCCGTGTCCGGGCCGCTGGCGCGCACCATCGCCGATCTACGGCTGTCGCTGGCGGTGATGTCGCAGGCCGGCGTGCGCGATCCGTGGTGGGTGCCGGTGCCGCTCGAAGGTCCCACGCGGGAGAAGCGCGCCGCGCTGTGCATCGCGCCCGATGGACTCGAAGTCGTGCCCGAAGTCCGCGCCGCGCTGAAGGACGCCGCGCAGCGGCTGGAGCGCGCCGGCTGGATCGTCGAGGAGATCGAGACGACTCCGCCGCTGCGCGAAGCCTCCGATCTGCAAACGCGATTCTGGCTCGGCGACAATTATCAGGGCCAGCTCGACGCCGCCCTCAAGGAAGGCGACGAGGGCGCGCTGGCGTGTCTCAATGGCAATCGCGACAAGGCGATCCCCGATCAGCTCAGCTTCTCCAAGCTGCTGACCCGGCGCGCCACGCTGGTGCGTGAATGGTCGCTGTTCCTGGAGCGCTACGCCGTGCTGCTGTTGCCGGTGTCCGGCGAGCTGCCGTTCGCGCAGCGGCTCGATCTCAAGGACGAGGCGTCTTACCGCAAAGTGTGGGCGGCGCAGATGCCGCAGATCGGCATTCCGTTCATGGGACTGCCGGGGCTCACGGTTTCGACCGGGCTGGTCGGCCGCGTGCCGGTCGGCGTCCAACTCGTGGCGGGGCGCTACCGCGAGGATCTGTGTTTGTCGGCCGGAGAGGCGATCGAAGCCGGCGGCGTGCCGCCGTCGCCGATCGATCCGGTTGGTTAGTTGGTGAAGTAAGTGCTTGGGACGCACACGGCCTCATGGTGAGGAGGCGCGAAGCGCCGTCTCGAACCATGGCCACGGGTGCCGTGGCTTCATCCTTCGAGACGCCCGGCTTCGCCGGGCTCCTCAGGATGAGGAGCGCCTGTGGTGAGGTCGCGGCGCTTCAACCGTTGAAGCGTTCTTGTGAAGGGCGACTGCAATGAGTTCGATCTACGATTTTTCCGCCAAGAGTCTCGCCGGCGAAGACGTGCCGCTGCGGCGCTTCGAAGGCCAGGTGCTGCTGATCGTCAACACCGCGAGCGCCTGCGGCTTCACTCCGCAGTACAAGGGCCTCGAAGAGCTGCAGCAGAAATACGGCGATCGCGGCTTCTCGGTGCTGGGCTTCCCGTGCAATCAGTTCGGCGCGCAGGAGAAGGGCTCGGAGGCCGAGATCGCGCAGTTCTGTTCGCGCAATTACGGCGTGACGTTTCCGATGTTTTCCAAGATCGACGTCAATGGCGCGCAGGCGCACCCGCTGTATGCCTATCTGAAAGGCGAGAAGGGCGGGCTGCTCGGCTCGGCGATCAAATGGAATTTCACCAAATTTCTGGTCGATCGCTCGGGTCGCGTGGTATCGCGCCATGCGCCGACCACCACGCCGGAGTCCCTGGCGAAAGATATCGAGAGCTTGCTATGACCGACACCGAAGCCGTTCAGTTGCCCGATCGCCTGTCGATCGAGCCGTCCAGCCCCTACTACAACGAAGACATCCTGACGCTCGACGTCGGCATCCGCTTCAAGGGCCAGGAAAAGACCAACGTCATCGAGTATTGCGTCAGCGAGGGCTGGATCCGCGTCGCCGCCGGCAACGCCAAGGACCGCCACGGCAACCAGCTCGCCATCAAGGTCCACGGCCCGGTCGAGCCGTATGTGCGCCCGCGGCAGTGACGCGCAGACCAGCCGCTGAGCGGCTGGTGACCGTTGCAGCTCTGCTTCCTTAATCTCTTCAGCTTCGATCCGTTAACGTTTGCTGCGCGCTGAGGCGCGCAGTGCGTTCGCGCGTGCGCAGATGTGGCCGTGCAATTCAGATAGCCGCCCAGATGTAGCGGCCCTGTGACGCAGACTGCTGATTCGCAGCGATTCGTCCGTGCTTCGTTCTTGCCGCGTTCGAAACGTTAAGAGCGAGGGGCCTAGGTGTTCCGGCGTGAGACATGCGGCGAACCCGCATGGCCAGCAGACGCGCGGCGGTCGATCCGCACCAGAGTCGGTCGGCGATGCCGGCGCGTGAGTGGTTCGCGGCGAGATGTTAACCCGCGTGTAGTTAGCGCCGGACCATCTGCTTCAACTTGCGAGCAGGTCTTGTGCTCTGGTCGCTGCTGTTCGCCGACATGTAGCCCGGTCAGCGGCGCGACTGGTGATTCGCAGTGATTCGGCCCTGCTTCGTTCAGGGCGCGTTCCAAACGTTAAGATGAGCCGTTCGATCTGTCGCGTCTCGGGACAGAAAGGGCTCCTTTGCCGGCTTGCGCCTCGGCTGCGAGGCGGCGGCGGAAGGCGCGGTCGCGCTTGAGATGCCATTCGCGGCTCATCGCTTCTTCACGCGTGGCGAAGCACTCGGTGTGCAGCACCACCCAGCTGCGGCCGCGGGTCGTGCGCGCGCCGGTCCCGGCATTGTGCTGCGCCAGCCGCCGATCGACATCGAGCGTCCAGCCCACATAGGTCAGATAGCGCGGCGGCGAGGCGCAGCCGAGCACGTAGACGAAGCACTGTTCGACAGCTTCCTGCATCGGGCGCAAGCTGGCATGGACCGCCTGAGTCCGGCAATCGGCCGCGGCGCGGAACATTGACAGGCGAGGGCGAGGCCGGCTTGGCTGCCCCGCAGGCGAGGCGAGGAGCGAACCATGACCGGCAGGACCATCATCATCGTCGCAGCATTGGCGGCGCTGCTCGCCAGCCCGGCCGCGCGCGCGCAGGACGTCCCGGGCATCGAAATCTGCACGGTCGAAAAGACCATGGAGCGCCGCACCAGCTGCCTGCAGAGCAACGTCGAATTCCTGCACAAGACCATCGACAAGATGCGGCTCGAGCAGCAGCAGCGACTCGACCAGGCCAAATTCCAGATCAATGCGCTGTCGTCCGCCGTCAGCGCGCTGCAGAAGAAGCTGGACGATCTGCAGGCCGCGCAGGCCAAGGCGACGCCGGCTGCTGCGGGCAAGGATGCGGCGCCTGCGAGCAAAGATGCATTGCCTGCCAGCAAGGACGCAAAGGACGCCGCAAAGGCACCGGCACCGCCCGCGAAAGACGCCAAGTAATCGACCTTTCTTTCGTCATTCCGGGGCGCGCGCAGCGCGAGCCCGGAATCCATAACCACCGCGGTCGTGGTGAGAGCACAGACCCGCGGCTCTGTGCGTGACCGCGACGACAGGGGCTATGGATTCCGGGCCTGCGCTGCTGCGCAGCGCATCCCGGAATGACGAGCGTTGAGGCCGTGCTAATTGCCGCTCCGCGGAATTGCCTTCGCTGCTTGGCAACGCCTGCGCCTCTGCCTAACATCCCGCATCGATCAAGCGCGCGACATCACGATCGCGTCTTCAACAAACAGGGTGGAAGCCATGTCCAACGTCCGTGTTCTCGCCACCGACCTCGCGTTTCCCGAAGGCCCGGTGGTGCTGCCGGACGGCTCGGTGGTGCTGGTCGAGATTCGTGCTCAGCAGCTGACGCGCGTCTGGCCCGACGGCCGCAAGGAAGTCGTCGCCAAGGTGCCGGGCGGACCGAATGGGGCGGCGCTCGGCCCCGACGGCAAGATGTACATCTGCAACAACGGCGGCTTCGGCTGGTACGCGTCGCGCGGCACGATGATGCCCGGCGCGCCGGCGGCGCACGAATATATCGGCGGCTCGATCCAGCGCATCGATCTCACGAGCGGCGCGATCGATACGCTGTTCGACACATGCGGCGAGCATCCGCTGAAAGGGCCGAACGATCTGGTGTTCGACAAGCGCGGCGGACTTTGGTTCACCGATCTGGGCAAGCGCCGTGCCCGCGACATGGATGTCGGTGCCGCTTACTACGTCAAGCCGGGCCTCACCGAAATTACCGAGCAGGTGTTCGGCACGCTGCCGCTCAACGGCATCGGCCTGTCGCCCGACGAGACCACGATGTATGCCGCCGAAACCCCGACGGCGCGGCTCTGGGCTTACGATTTGAACGAGGCCGGCGAGGTCAAGCCGCGCGACGTGATCTATCGCGGCGAGCGCGGAAAGCCGATCGTCGGGCTCGGCGGGTACCAGATGTTCGATTCGCTCGCGGTCGAGGCGTCCGGCAACGTCTGCGTCGCGACGCTGATCTCCGGTTGTATTTCGGTGATCGCACCCGACGGCACGCTGGTCGAGCAGGTGCCGACCGGCGACCGCGTCACCACCAACATCGCCTTCGGCGGCCCCGAGTTGAAGACCGCCTATATTACGCTGTCCGGCAAGGGCGAACTCATCGCCATGGACTGGCCCCGCGGCGGCCTCCCGCTGAACTTCTTGAATAAGTAGCCCCCTCGTCATTGCGATCGAGAAACTTCGCGATCGGCGATGCTTCGCCAAGCGGCTGAATGAATTCGATCTTGGTGTTCGGCAGCGTGACGAACACGGTGATGACGCCGTGTTCCGGCAGCGGCACCGCGCCTGAAATCTCGGCATTGAAGGCGGCGCCGTAGATCTTGGCCGCCTGCTCCGCATCCTTCACTGCGATCGCCACGTGATTGAGCCGGCCCAGCATCGCATCCCTCCGTCGTTTAATTTTGCCGCCTGACTATCAGACCGTCAGCACGTGGACCAGACACAGCGGTTTCTTGCCCCAGTGCTCCTGGACGACCGAGCGCACGGTGCGCCGCACGGATTCGGCCACAGCATCGGCATCGCGCCGCTTCGCCCGCGGCAGATTTTCCACCGTCGCCACCACGGCGTCGAACACGATGTCGTCGATCGGCTCACCGGCACTGTTGTTCTCCGGTACCCCGACGAGATCGACCTCGGGATCGTCCACCAGTTCACCCGCTTCGGACATCGCCAGGGCCACGAAGGCGCAGCCGGCGAACGCCATCTTGCGACGCTCGACGACGGCGCGCGACTTGTCTTCTTCGAGAATTGTCCCGTCCTTGAACAGACGGCCAGACGGCAATTGGTCGATGATCGCCGGATCGCCGGGGCCGAGCTTGATCAGGTCGCCGTTGCGGCAGGTCATCACCTTGGGCACGCCCATCTGCCGCGCCAGCTTGGCGTGCTCGTGGAGATGCAGAGCTTCACCATGGACCGGGATCAGAAGCTGCGGCCGCACCCAGGAAATCAGCTCGCGCAGCTCCTCGCGGCGCGGATGGCCCGAGACGTGAACCAGGTGATCGCGATCGGTGATCACCTCGATGCCCTGGTTGACCAGGCCGTTGATGATGCTGCCGACTGCCTTCTCGTTGCCCGGAATGGTGCGCGACGAAAAGATCACGCAGTCGCCCTTGTTCAGCGTCACTTCGGGATGATCGTCGCGTGCGATCCGCGCGAGCGCAGCGCGCGGCTCGCCCTGGCTGCCGGTGCACAGCGCCAGCACCTTGTCGGGCGGAAAGTGCCCGTAGTACTCGGGTCCGCGGAAGCCGGGCACGCCATCGAGGTAGCCGCACTCGCGGGCGACGTTCGACACGCGGTCCATCGCACGGCCGACCAGGACGACTTCGCGCCCCGCCGCTCGCGCGGCATCGGCAACGGCGCGGATGCGGCCGACATTCGACGCGAAGGTGGTCACCGCGACACGGCCCTTGGCCGACTTGATCAGCCCGGTGAGCGAAACGCCGACTTCGGATTCCGATGGCGAGCGACCGTCGCGCACTGCGTTCGTGGAGTCGCCGATCAGGGCGAGCACACCCTCGTCGCCAAGTTCGCGCAGCCGCTTCTCGTCGGTCGGCGGACCGACCACAGGCGTTGGATCGATTTTCCAGTCGCCGGTGTGCAGCACCGTGCCGACCGAGGTGCGGATCGCCAGCGCGTGCGATTCCGGAATCGAATGCGCCACCGGAATGAACTCGACGCTGAACGGGCCGAGTTCGATGGTACCGCCCGACGGCACTTCGGTGATCGGAATCTTCAGCGTGGTGCGCTCGGCCGCGAGCTTTGCGGCGAACAGTGAGGCGCTGAATTTGGTGGCGTAGATCGGACACTTCAGCTTCGGCCACAGATCGATGATGGCGCCGAAATGATCCTCGTGCGCATGCGTCAGCACCAGGCCGACGAGGTTCTTTTTCTCTTTCTCGAGGAAGCGGATGTCCGGCATGACGAGGTCGATACCCGGCAGATGTTCCTCGTCGCCGAAGGAGACGCCGAGATCGACAGCCAGCCAGCTGCGCTGGTGCCGGTTGCCGAGGCCGTAGATCGACAGATTCATGCCGATCTCGCCGACGCCGCCGAGCGGCGCGAATGTGAGTTCGTCGGGACGAGCCATTAATTTGTTGCCTTTGCCGACGCAGTATCGCCGAAATAAACGTCTCCGGCAGCGATCGGAATCCGTTTTCGATCAGCCGTCGTCACGACCATACAGCCGGTTTCATCGATGGTCTCGAATATTCCGGAAACTACCGACGAACCGGACCTGATCGATACCGTCTGACCGAGGCCGGCGGCACGCTCCAACCACAGATCGCGGATTTTGGCAAAGCCGCGGCCGTCGTCCCAGATGCCGCGCATCTCCAGCCAAGTGTCCGACAGCGCCGCGAACAAGTCCTCCGCGCTGGCGGAAACGCCGAGCGCTCGCAGGCAGGTCACCGCCATCGGAACCCCCTCCGGAGCAGCCACCACGTTGGTGCCCATCCCGACGACGACGGCGAGCCGACCATCCGGCAACGTCTCGGCTTCGAGATTCATCCCGACGAGCTTGGCGCCGCCGACCAGAATGTCGTTCGGCCATTTCAGCTGATAATCACCCGCGGCCGAACCCGGAGCCCGCATTGCCGCCTCGACGCTGATCTGCCGCAGCGCCTTCTCGAGCGCGACGCCAGCGGCGAAGCCGAGGGTCGCAGCTACACTCGGCGTCACGTCGAGACACTCGACGACCGAGCTGGCCAGATTGCCGCGCGGCGCGATCCAGACGCGATTGCGGCGACCGCGCCCGGCGGTCTGCATCGTCGTCACGAACCAGCATGGCATCTGCCCGCCGGCGCGGGCATGCGCCATCGCGTCGGTGTTGGTGGAGCCGGTCTCGTCGAAAACCCTCAGGCCGACGCCGGCCGCGCGCGCCTTCGGTCCGAGTGTGAATGTCACCTAGAACAGCGACTTCGCCGCAGCGCTGGCCGCGTTGATCAGCGGCGTCGGGTAGATGAAGAACAGCATGTTGAACAGACCGGCGATAGCGAGCACGCCGCGCAACTCAAGCCGCACCTTGTCGATGCCGGGCGCCGGCTCGTCGAAATACATCACCTTGACGATGGCCAGATAGTAGTAAGCGCCCACCACCGAGGTGACGACACCGATGATCGCCAGCGCGAACAGGCCGGCCTTGATGGCCGCCATGAACACGTAGAACTTGGCGAAGAAGCCGGCCAGCGGCGGAATGCCGGCGAGCGAGAACAGCAGCATGGCAAAGAAGAACGCCAGCGGCGGATTGGTGCGCGACAGGCCGGCGAAGTCGCTGATGTTCTCGACATGCAGGCCGTTCCGGCGCATCGCCAGGATCACCGAGAAGGCACCGAGCGTCATCGCCACATAGATCGCGATGTACACCACCACGCCCTGCGCACCCTCGACGGTGCCGGCCGACAGGCCGACCAGCGCGAAGCCGATATGGCCGATCGCCGAGTACGCCATCAGGCGCTTGATGTTCTTCTGGCCGATCGCCGCGAACGAGCCGAGCGCCATCGAGGCGATGGCCACGAACACCACGATCTGCTGCCACTGCGGCACGATGCCGGGGAACGCCGTCAGCGTGACGCGGGTGAAGATGGCGATGCCGGCGACTTTCGGGGCCGAAGCGAAGAATGCGGTGACCGGGGTCGGCGCGCCTTCATAGACGTCCGGCGTCCACATGTGGAACGGCACGGCCGAGACCTTGAAGCACAGGCCGGCAAGCAGGAACACCAGGCCGAACACCACGCCGATGCTGCCGCCGGTGGCGGCCCGCGCGATGCCGGAGAATGCCACGGTGCCGGTGAAGCCGTAGATCAGCGACGCNGCGTACAGCAGCATGCCGGACGACAGCGCACCGAGCACGAAGTACTTCATGCCGGCTTCGTTGGACTTCGGATCCTCGCGATTGCTGGCGGCGACGACGTAGAGCGCCAGGCTCATCAGCTCGAGGCCGAATACAACATGATCAAATCGCCCGGCCGAGATCAGCAGCATCATGCCGGCCGACGACAGCAGAACCAGGATGCCGTACTCGAACATCGGCCGCGTCGGGTCGCCGAGGATCTCCATCGACAGGATCAGCGTCACCGCGGAGCCGACCAGCGCCAGCACCTTCAGGAAGCGGGCGAAGTCGTCGACGATGAAGCTGCCGCCGAAGGTGACCAGCTTGCCGGACGGCAGCGCCAGCACTTCCAGCGCTCCGACCACGACGAGCAGCAGGATGGCCAGCCAGCTCACCAGTCGCGCGGTCTGCGGTCCGCGATAGGCGCCGAGCAACAGCAGCAGCATCGCGCCGACGACCAGCACGATTTCCGGCATGATCGGCAGCAGCGAGTAGCCGGCGGGTTCGAAGTTCATCGCGACGGTTCCTTGCCGATTACTGGAGCGCGGCTGCCTTCACGGCAGACACGGCGCTGGCATAGTTGTTGACGAGCTGCTGGACGGACGCGGCCGACATGTCCAACACCGGCTTCGGATAGAAGCCGAACAGGATGGTGAGCACGACCAGCGGCGCCAGGATCAGGCCCTCGCGCCAGGTCAGATCCTTGATGCTGGCGAGCGCCGGCTTGTCGAGGACCCCGAAGATCACCTTGCGGTACAGCCACAGCGCATAGGCCGCCGACAGGATGACGCCGAGCGTGGCGAAGGTCGCGGTCGGGATGTTGACCTTGAAGGTACCGAGCAGCGTCAGGAATTCGCCGACGAAGCCCGAAGTACCCGGCAGGCCGACATTGGCCATGGTGAACACCATGAACACGAAGGCATAGAGCGGCATGCGGTTGACGAGGCCGCCATAGGCGGCGATCTCGCGGGTGTGCATGCGGTCGTAGATGACGCCGACGCAGAGGAACAGCGCGCCCGACACGATGCCGTGGCTGATCATCTGGAACACGCCGCCGGCGACGCCCTGGGTGGTGCCGGCGAAGATGCCCATGGTGACGAAGCCCATGTGCGCCACCGACGAGTAGGCGATCAGCTTCTTGATGTCTTCCTGCATCAGCGCGACCAGCGAGGTGTAGACGATCGCGATGACGGAGAGCGTGTAGATCAGCGGCGCGAAGTACACCGAGGCGTCCGGGAACATCGGCAGCGAGAAGCGCAGGAAGCCGTAGCCGCCCATCTTCAGCATGATCGCCGCCAGCACGACCGAGCCGGCCGTCGGCGCTTCGACGTGCGCGTCCGGCAGCCAGGTGTGCACCGGCCACATCGGCATCTTCACCGCGAACGAGGCGAAGAAGGCGAGCCATGCCCAGGTCTGCAGGTTACGCGGCACGGCGTGGTGCATCAGCGTCGGGATGTCGGTGGTGCCGGCGTTCCAGTACAGCGCCATGATGGCCAGCAGCATCAGCACCGAGCCGAGCAGCGTGTAGAGGAAGAACTTGAACGAGGCGTAGACCCGGCGCGGGCCGCCCCAGACGCCGATGATCAGGAACATCGGGATCAGGCCGCCTTCGAAGAACAGATAGAACAGTACCAGATCGAGCGCCGAAAAGGTGCCGATCATCAGCGTTTCCAGGATCAGAAACGCCATCATGTATTCGCGGACGCGCTTGGTGACCGACTTCCAGCTCGCCAGGATGCAGAACGGCATGATGGCGGTGGTCAGAATGACGAGCGGCAGCGAAATGCCGTCGAGACCCATGTGATAGTTGATCGACGAGCCGAGCCAGGGCGCCTGTTCGACGAACTGGAAGCCCGGATTGGCCGCATCGAACCGCGCCACCAGGATCAGCGACACCGCGAAGGTGATCAGCGTGGTCCACAGCGCGATCCAGCGCGCATTGCCGCGCGCGGCCTCGTCGTCGCCGCGGCTGAGATAGACCAGCACGGCGCCGACCAGCGGCAGGAAGGTCGTGACCGAGAGGATCGGCCA
>NZ_BADD01000015.1 GCF_000333455.1 Rhodopseudomonas sp. B29 | reverse complement strand
GCCGTATCGATCCCGTTGTGGACATCTTGACGAAATGCCCGGCGCCGATCGGGCCGGCATGGATGTAGCCCTGCTCGACGCGCGGATCGCGGCCGTCGCGGCCGGGCGTGCGCGGAATGTCGCCGAGGCCGGGGGCCATGGTGGCGAAGATCGGGTCGAGCCGGTCGACCACGGCCTTGTCGCCGCCGATCATCATGCAGTAACCGCGATCGATGCCCCAGATGCCGCCGGAGGTGCCGACGTCGACGTAATGGATGAGGCTTTCCTGCAGCGTCTTGGCGCGGCGGATGTCGTCCTGCCAGAAGGTGTTGCCGCCGTCGATGATGACGTCGTCCGCGCCGAGCAGCTTGTGCAGGTCACCGATCGTGGTCTCGGTGATGTGGCCGGCCGGCAGCATCACCCACACGGTGCGCGGCGCGTCGAGCTTTTTGACGAGGTCTTCGAGGCTGGAGGTGCCGGTGGCTCCGTCTTTGACGAGCGCCTCGACCGCTTTGGGATCCCGGTCATACACCACGCAGTGGTGGCCTCCCTTGATCAGACGGCGAACGATGTTGCCGCCCATTCGTCCCAGGCCGACCATGCCGAGCTGCATGCCGAGGTCTCCAGTGATGTGTTGCCGCGCCGCTTGATTGCGGCGCCTCGTTAGAAGTTGTTTAGTTCTTAGTTCATTACGTCAGCCGCACCGTCATTGCGAGCGTAGCGAAGCAATCCAGTCCAGTGCACGGAGCTGGATTGCTTCGTCGCTTCGCTCCTCGCAATGACGGCGTGGATGTTTGGTAACGATCAACTCAGCGCCTCTTTGATCGCGGCGTCGAGCGTCTTCAGACCGGCGGCGAGGTCGCCCTTGAGGTGGACGCGCAACGCGCGGCGACCGCGTTCGGTGAGCACGCCGAAATCGCCGCGGGCCTGCGCTGCCTTGATGATGCCGAAGCTGGCTTTCTGGCCGGGCACCGGCAGGTCCTTGGCATCGTCCGCCGTGATCTGCAGGAACACGCCCGAGTCCGGACCGCCTTTGTAGGCCTGGCCGTCGAAATGCAGGAAGCGCGGGCCGAATTCGGCGCAGGTGGCGACGTGCTTGGCGTCGCGCACCGCCATCCGCATCACCTGCAGCGCGTCGATATGCGCGGCGTCGCGTTCGATATAGGCCAACATCGCGACGTAGTCGCCGGCGTGCGAGCGCGACAGGTGCGCCTTGATCCACGAATTCAGCGTGCCGTCGGCGCCGGCCTTGCGCAGCGCGGCGGCGTTGGCGTCGTCGGTGTAGAGGTCGGCCTTGTCGGTCGAGATCGCCGGCGTCTCCTTCGGGAGCGAGCCCGATTTCTCGAACGCCGCGGTCAGTTCGCGGGTCTTGATCTTGGCGCTCTCGACATCGGGCTGATTGAACGGGTTGATGCCGAGAATGGAGCCTGCGACTGCGGTCGCCATCTCGAACCGGAAGAACTCCTGGCCGATGTGATCGGGTGAGCGCAGCACGATGCGCACCACAGGATGACCGGCCTTTTCCAGTGCGGCGAGCTTGGCCTCGTGGGCGGCGTCGCTTTCGCTCTCGGTGCGCAGATCGATGAAGAGGCGATCGTTGCCGTAGACGGCGGGCGCGCCGAGCGTCTCGCCGTCGATGGGGATCAGGCCCTTACCGTCCTTACCCGTCGACTCGGCGATGAGCTGCTCAGCCCAGGCGCCGAAATCGGCGATCGCCTTGGACGAAGTAATCGTCACCTTGTCACGGCCGTCGAGGCCGGCGCAGCCCATGGCGAGGCCGAGCTGCACGCCGGGATTTTCCGCCGGCGGCACGTCCGGCCCGCAGGAGCGGACCATCGCCAGCGTCAGGTCGAGCAGCTTCTTCAGGTCGAGCCCGGCCGCAGCCGCCGGCACCAGGCCGAACGGGGAGAGCACCGAGTAACGGCCGCCAATTGTCGGATCGCCATGGAAGATGCGGGCGAATTTCTGCGCCTTCGCCACCTTCTCCATCGACGAGCCGGGATCGGTGACGGCGACGAAGTGACCGCCCGCCTGATCGGCGCCGACGGTGTCGGTGATGCGGGCGTAGAAGTAGTCCTTCATCACGTTCGGCTCGGTGGTGCCGCCGGACTTGGACGAGACGATGAACAGCGTCGACGCCAGCTTGACGTTATTCTCAAGCGTCTTGACCTGCGCTGGATCGGTGGAGTCGAGCACGTGCAGCTTGGGAAAGCCGCTTTGCTGCGCGAAGGTGACGGCGAGCACTTCCGGCCCGAGGCTGGAGCCGCCCATGCCGAGCACCACCGCATCGGTGAAGCCGCGCTGCTTCACCCAGGCGGAGAAGTCCTGATAGTCGGCGAGCTTGGCGACGCCGGCCTTGGGTGCGTCGAGCCAGCCGAGCCATTTGTCTTCGTCGGTGCCGGTCCACACCGACTTGTCGCGCTCCCACAGCAAGCGAATCTTGCCGGCGGTGCGCCAGTCGTCGGCCTGTGCCTTGACGGCCTTGTCGAGCTCCGGCGCCAGCGACAGCTTTTGTTCGTCGAGCCCTTTGGCGAGCACGACATTGCGCTTGTAGGCGACGGCGCCGAGCAGCTTGTCGAACGCGTCGGCGAACAGCTTTACGCCTTCGACGACGAGCTGGTCGGTGATCTTGTCGAGCGAGATGCCGGCTTTCTGCAGGCCTTCCAGCGCCGCGCGCGCGTCGTCGAGATTTTCTTCCAGGCTGTCGCGTGGCTTGCCGTGATCGCGGAAGGCGTCCAGCGTGGCAGGAGGGACGGTGTTGACGGTGTCGGGACCGATCAGCTCCTCGACATACAGCACGTCGCTATAGGCCTTGTTCTTGGTGCCGGTCGAAGCCCACAGCAGCCGCTGCGGCTTGGCGCCCTTGGCTTTCAGCTTGTCCCAGCGCTCGCCGGCGAACAGCTTCTTGTAGTCCTGGTAAGCCATTTTCGCGTTGGCGATGGCGATCTTGCCCTTGAGCTTTTCCAGCCGCGCCTTTTCGGACGGATCGTTGGCCTTGGCGATCTTGTCGTCGAGCTCCTTGTCGACCGCGCTGTCGATGCGGCTGACGAAGAACGATGCGACGCTGGCAACATGCGACGGATCGCCGCCGCCGGCCACATAGGCCTCGAGCCCGGCGATATAGGCTTCGGCGACCTGCCGATACACCGCCTGCGAAAACAACAGCGTGACGTTGATGCTGATGCCTTGCGCAATCAACTGCTGGATCGCCGGTACGCATTCGCGCGTCGCCGGTACCTTGACCATCAGGTTCTCGCGGCCGACCGCCTTCCACAGTCGCTGCGCCTCAGCAACCGTCCCCTTGGTGTCGAGCGCCAGATAGGGCGACACTTCCAGGCTGACGAAACCGTCGTGGCCCTTGAGCCGGTCGTAGACCGGGCGCAGCACATCAGCCGCGTGCTGGATGTCCTCGACCGCCAGCTGTTCGTAAAGCTCGCCGACCGAGCGGTCGCCCTTCTTCAGGGCTTCGCCGATCGCGCCGTCATATTCGTCGGACGAACCGATCGCTTTCTCGAAGATCGACGGGTTGGACGTCACGCCCTTCACCCCGTCGCTGTCGATCAGCTTCTTGAGATCACCTTTGGCGATGAAGCCGCGGGCGAGGAAATCCAGCCAGATAGCCTGGCCATGCGGTTCGAGCGATTTGACGGGATTCATGTGCAATTTGTCCGGGTGGATAACGGCCTCGATTGCATTTCCGTCCGGGATGTCGGGCTTGTCAACAAGTCCTGCCGAGGCGTGGCGCGGGGCCGATTTCGCAGCAATGACGCGCGAGCCGGCCTGGGGTTCCCGGCTCCTGCCTATCGCATTCATGTGATGGCCGCATTACGGGCAGTCTGCGGCCCGTTCAACCGAGATCAGCCTTGGCCAAGTCCCACAGCAGAGCGTAGGTGCCGGCGGAGATCAGCGTGGCGCCAGCCTGTGCGACCGCCTGGTCGAAGCGGCCTTTCAGCGCCGCGCGCACAGCCGTCTCGCCGGTCCCGTCGACCAGGACGAACCAGTCGGACGCGCCCGGGCTGGTGAAGCCGGGCGGATCGGTCAGCGGCTTGGATAGAGCCGGGTCATTTTCGAGCAGGTGCATCGAGATGATGCCGTCGAGCGTAGGGGCGAGCTGCGTCACGATTCCGGCGCGCAGCCTGTTGGTGTGGCCTTCGGCCGGGCGGATGCGGACGAGGCCGAGCACTGCGCCTCGGCCGATGCCGTGGCTCTCCGTGATGCGCGCGACGCCGCGGATCATGTTCTTGAACTTGGCGATGTTGCGCTTCGACCATTCAGTCTGGTTAGCGAGCGCGGTTTTGTAGGCCGGGCTGCTCAGCACATCGAACGTCTTAGTCGAATACAGGCCCAGATACTTCGGGCTGGCATCGATCGCGACGTAGCGACGGGCCTCGACAAAACCTTCGATCGCGACGCGCTCGGCGATGTGCTCGCGGTCGTACCAGCGATTGAAGTCGGCCTCGTCAGCTGCGTCGATGTCCATCGAGGTCAGCAGCATTCCTTGTCCGGCGATGGGCATGGCGGTCTTTCAGGTTGGATCAGCGGGCGCGAGAGGCTGCTGATTGTTTCTTCAGCTTCACCGCCGGGCGCGGCTTTAGCGTGGTGTTGGCGGGGCTGAGCAGGCGGCCATCGGCCGCGCGCAGTTCGAGTTTTTTCACAGGCCGGCCGCTGTCGCGATCGACCAGAATGGTCGCGATCTCGTGCTGCGCGTCGTCGAATTCCTCGCTCCATTGCCGCAAGGCGACCAGCACAGGAA
>NZ_BADD01000016.1 GCF_000333455.1 Rhodopseudomonas sp. B29 | reverse complement strand
CGGCGAGGCGGACGTAGCCACTCAGCGGTTCCAGCACATGCTGCCACGGCCGGATCGCGTGCGGACTCCTGATCTCCACCGACGCACCGCGCGATAGCGATCGGATCATGTCCGGAACCAGCCGATCCACCGACCAATCGCCGCCGCCGATCACGTTGCCGGCGCGCGCGCTGGCGACACGGCAGACCTTGATTGCCACCTCGGTGTGCTTGGCGCCGAGCGCCTTGCCGGTCCGTAGATAGAACGGCACGCCGGCCCAGCGCCAATTGTCGATCGACAGCTTCAGCGCCGCATAGGTCTCGGTGGTCGAATCGGGTTTGACGTCCTGCACGCTGCGATAATCGATGACGTCCTCGTCGCCGACCTTGCCGGCGACATATTGGGCACGCACCGAATTGCGCAGAGCGTCGGCTTCGCTCTGGATCTGGATCGCCTCGAGTACTTCGGCTTTTGCGCCGCGCACCGCGTGGGCGTTGAAATGTGCCGGGGGCTCCATCGCCACCAACGACAGCAACTGAAACAGATGGTTCGGCACCATGTCGCGCAGCGCGCCGGTCTTGTCGTAGAAGCTGCCGCGGTGACTGACGCCGAGCTTCTCCGAAACGGTGATCTGGACGTGATCGATGTGATCCCGGTTCCAGATCGGCTCGAACATGCCGTTGGAGAAACGCAGCACCAGGATGTTCTGCACCGTCTCTTTGCCGAGGTAGTGATCGATCCGATAGAGCTCGTGCTCGGAGACGATGCTGAGCAGATGATCGTTGAGCTTCTTGGCGGAGGCGAGGTCGGTGCCGAACGGTTTCTCCACCACCAGCCGCCGCCACGCGCCTTCCTGCTCCTTCAAGAGCCCGGCACGACCGAGCTCGGTCGAGATTGGCTCGAAAGCATCAGGCGGGGTGGCGAGATAGAACAGCCGGTTGCCGCCGGTGCTGCGATCGGCCTCGAGCTTCTCCAGCCGCTCGCGCATCTTGTCGAACGAGTCCGGCTCGGACGGGTCGGCACTGATCGCGGTGACGCAATACAGCAGCTGATCGGCGACCTGATCGTCGACTTCGCGGGTGGCGAAGCTGCGCAGGCCCTTCATCAGGCTGGCGCGCAGATCGTCGCTCGACATCTCCTTGCGGGTGATGCCCACGATGCAGAATTTTTCGGGCAGCAGCCCGGATTCGGCAAGATTGTACAACGCCGGAATGATCAGGCGGTGAGTCAGATCGCCGGTGACGCCGAAGATGACGAAGCTGCAGCCGTCGGGGATCTGGGCATTCGATTGCGTGGTCACGCGCGCTCCGCCTTGGGTTTGAGCATCTGCTGGGGCGCCCTTTGCTGCGCCGGCTCGGGATGTTGCTGCGGCTCCTTGTGGCCGCCGAAGCCGGCGCGCATCGCCGACAGGATCTTCTCGGCGAAGGTGTGTTGCTGGCGCGAGCGGAAGCGGGCGAACAGCGCCGCGGTCAGTACCTCGGCTGGCACTGCTTCCTGGATCGCGGCGTTGATGGTCCAGCGGCCTCGCCGG
>NZ_BADD01000017.1 GCF_000333455.1 Rhodopseudomonas sp. B29 | reverse complement strand
CTCGGGCGTTCGCATCGACAAGCGCTCCAGCTCGCCGATCAGGTCACGGTCCTCGCCCTCGGGCTCAGCCTCGGTCGCCTCCAGCCCGCCCAGAATGTCCTTGATCCGGTCGATCGTGGTCAGGATCAGCGTCACCGCCTCACCCGTCACCGGCATGCCGTCGCGGAATTTGCCCATCAGCGTCTCGGCGGCATGCGCCAGCGCTTCCAGACGGGGCAGCCCTAAGAACCCGCACGTCCCCTTGATCGTGTGAACAAGCCGGAAAACATTGTCCAAAATCTTCGCGTTGTTCGGCTCCTGCTCGAACCGGACCAACTGGTTATCAACCGTGTCCAGGCTCTCGAAAGTCTCCGTCAAAAATTCGCGCAGAAGATCGTCCATGCCAGCAAGCCTTTCGCTCAGAGAGCCCGGCCGATTCCGGCGAAGACGGCACGGCCAACTGAGAATGTTTCGCCAATCTGACAGTTATCGACGAGCGGCCTACGCTCTCGTTAATTTGGCGCTACGTAGGAGTACGAGTTCCACATCCAACGCCCTCTCCGGAAACAAAGCGGCGGTCAGGGCAGGCGAAAAGCGGCCGATCGGTGCAATGTGCCGAGGCTCAAATGATCTTGCGTGTAAAGAAGAACGATGCACGTAAGCGCAGACTAAGACTTAAGATTGATTATTGCCTAGTCGGCGTTGAGGAGGCCTATCAGCGCGCGCCATCAAAGCGCGGGCCCGTGACTTCGCCCCAGGAGTGTACGATCGGCAGCCCGGCGACCGTGCTGCGCAGGTTGGCCAGCGAGATCCGCAGAGCGGCGAGATCGATCGGCTTTGGGAAGCTCTGCAGCAGGTCCATGCCGAGCGACTTAGCAAGCGCCCGGGCGCCGCGGCGGCGCTGCGAGTCCATGCCGCTGATCACGATCAGCGGGCCGGCATAGCGAGCCTCCGCCATCGCCCGCATCACGTCGGCGCCGTCACCGTCGTCCAGCAACAGATCGAGCGTGATGCAATCGAAGCTGCGGTCACCGAGCAGCGCGATACCTTCGGCGCAGGAGCTGGCTTCAGTGACCGTATAGCCGGCCTTGGCAGCCGCGCCGGCGATCAACATCCGCTGCAGCGGATCGTCGTCGATCACCAGCAAGTTGAGAAGTCCGAGCAGACCTTCACGCTGCGCGTCGCCTTGAGTGGTCTCGACCTGATGCTGCGCGCCCATCGCCCGCTCCCGCGTTCGTCCGGTTAAGAGGAGCGATGCGATATCGCGCGACGCGCAAGTATCGGGTTAACAACCCGCGTGCAGATGCACGTGCCGTCACGCCGGTTGGGCGAAGAGTTGATGCCGCGTTAGCGACGAGCTGACAATTCAAAGCGAAACTGCCGCTCGTAGCAGACTCACGGCTGCCAGCGCCAGTCGCGCACCTCCGGCATGTCGTCACCGTGCTCGCCGATATACAGCTTGTGCCGCTGCATCGTCGCCCAATAGCGGGCGGTCGCGGCTTCGTGCTGGCCGGCCAGCCGCGGGATACGCAGAATGGCGTCGAGCGCGAGGCGATAGCGGTCGAGATCGTTGAGCACCACCATGTCGAACGGCGTCGTTGTGGTGCCCTCCTCCTTGTAGCCGCGGACGTGGATGTTGTCGTGATTGTGCCGGCGATAGGTCAGCCGGTGGATCAGCCACGGATAACCGTGGAAGGCAAACACCACCGGCTTGTCCTTGGTGAACAGCTCGTCGAAGCGGGCATCGTCGAGACCGTGCGGATGCTCCGTATTCGGCTGCAACACCATCAGGTCGACGACGTTGACCACACGGATCTTGATATCCGGGACGTATTCCTTGAGCAACATCACCGCCGCCAGCGTCTCCACCGTCGGCACGTCGCCGGCGCACGCCATCACCACGTCGGGATCACCGCCGTCGTTGCTGGCCCAATGCCAGATATCCGCACCCAGCGTGCAGTGACGCACCGCGTCGTCGATATCCAGCCACTGCCATTCCGGCTGTTTGCCGGCAACGATCAGATTGACGTAGTTGCGACTCTTCAGGCAGTGATCGGCGACTGACAGTAGCGTGTTGGCGTCCGGCGGCAGATAGATACGCACCACATTCGCCTTCTTGTTGGCGACGTGGTCGATGAAGCCCGGATCCTGGTGAGAGAAGCCGTTGTGATCCTGACGCCAGACATGAGAGGTCAAGAGATAGTTCAATGACGCAATCGGCTTGCGCCACGGGATCGTCTCGCAGGCCTTCAGCCATTTGGCATGCTGATTGAACATCGAATCGATGATGTGGATGAAGGCCTCGTAGCACGAGAACAGGCCGTGGCGGCCGGTGAGCAGATAGCCTTCAAGCCAGCCTTGGCATAGATGCTCGCTGAGCACCTCCATCACCCGGCCATCGACAGAGAGATCGACGTCGACATCCTCGATCTCCGCCATCCAGGCCTTGCCGGAGACTTGATACACCGCGTCGAGCCGGTTCGACGCAGTCTCGTCGGGGCCGAAAAGCCGGAAGTTCTGCGACGCCAGATTGGACTTCATCACGTCGCGCAGGAAGGTACCGAGTACGCGCGTCGACTCCGCCTTGAGGGCGCCCGGAGCGGGGAGCTTCACCGCGTAGTTGCGGAAATCCGTCAGCGCCAGCGGCCGCAGCAATTCGCCGCCATTGGCGTGCGGATTGGCGCTCATGCGGCGATGGCCGGTCGGCGCCAAGACTTCGAGATCGGCACGCAGCTTGCCGGTCTGGTCGAACAACTCCTCGGGCTTGTAGCTGCGCATCCAGGCTTCGAGCTGGGACAGGTGCTCCGGCTTGGTGAATTCGGCTATCGGCACCTGATGGGCGCGCCAAGTGCCTTCGACCGGCTTGCCGTCGACCTCCTTCGGACCGGTCCAGCCCTTCGGCGTGCGCAGCACGATCATCGGCCAACGCGGACGCTCGATTGGGCCGCCGCTGCGGGCGCGGCTTTGGATGCTGCGGATTTCCGCCAACACGCGTTCGAGCGTCTCGGCGAGAGCCTGGTGCACCGCCACCGGCTCGCTGCCTTCGACCACATAGGGCTCGTAGCCGTAGCCGCGCATCAAGTCAGTCAGTTCCTGCGGCGTGATGCGCGCCAGGACGGTCGGGTTGGCGATCTTGAAGCCATTGAGGTGGAGGATCGGCAACACGGCGCCGTCCCGCGCCGGGTTGAGGAACTTGTTGGAGTGCCAGCTCGTCGCCAGCGCGCCGGTCTCGGCCTCGCCATCGCCGACCACGCAGGCGACGATGAGGTTCGGATTGTCGAACGCCGCGCCGTAGGCATGCGCCAGCGAGTAACCGAGTTCGCCGCCTTCGTGGATCGAGCCGGGCGTTTCCGGCGAGACGTGGCTCGGCACGCCGTGCGGCCAGGAGAACTGGCGGAACAACCGCTGCATGCCGTTGCGGCTGCGTTCGATCGCCGGGTAGCGCTCGGTGTAACTGCCTTCGAGGTAGGAGTTCGCCACCAGACCAGGGCCACCGTGGCCCGGCCCGATGATGTAGATCATGTCGAGATCATGCGCGGTGATCAGGCGATTCAGGTGCACGTAGAGCATGTTGAGCCCCGGCGTGGTGCCCCAATGGCCCAGCAGCCGCGGCTTGACGTGTTCGAGACGCAGCGGCTGCTCGAGCAGCGGATTGTCGCGCAGATAGATCTGTCCGACGGACAAGTAGTTCGCGGCGCGCCAATAGGCGTCCATCTTCTGCAACAGATCGTCGGACAGAACGTCAGCCATCATCGTCTCCACTTGGTAGTTCGCTGAACGCGCCGAAGAGCGTCGTCACTACGACGCGCGTTCCTGCGGTCATCGATCGGCGGTTTGCTCGGAGCGGAATCTATTTGTGTCAGCTCCGATTGACATCGTCGTGCGCGAACGACACGCAATGTGAGCGTTTATTCGGCATCCATTCGATGGAGCCGCTCTAAACGTCCACGTGGTTATCATGCAGTCGGCGCAACGAGTTGGCAGCATGCGGACCGCATGACGATTGACCTGGATCAAGCACCACAAAGTTCCTTCTTGATTGGGATCAATGTGTTTGAGGTGCAAGACATGATGATGCCGCCGTTCAGCGCGGCGGTACTCCTGAGGCCCATCATGTGCGAGTCCCAGCTTCGTCAATCCATTCTCGACGAATTCGAGTTCGATCCCAGCTTCAACAGCGGACACATTCGCGTTGCGGTCGAAAACGATGTCGTGATTTTGACCGGGCACGTCATCAGCTACGCGGAGAAGCTCGCGGCGATCGCCGCGACGCGGCGCGTCAAGGGCGTGCATGCGATCTCCGAACACATCGAGGTGCGCAATCCATTCCACAACACCGATGACGACGAGATCGCGCAGCGCGCCGCTGCAATCCTCGACTGGAACGTATTGGTACCGGCGTCGTGTGTCGAAGTGCAGGTCGAGAACGGCTGGATCACGCTGAGCGGCACCGTCGATTGGCACTACGAGCGGGCGGCGGCAGAGGACGACGTCCGCAAGCTTGCCGGCGTGCTCGGCGTCACCAACAACATCGTCATCAACAATCCGCTCGGCGATCATACCTGCATCCGCACCAAGCTCGAATCCGCGCTCCAGCGTCATGCGGAAATCGGATCGAAAGGGATCCGGGTGACGGTGAGGAACGGCAACGTCGTGGTTCTGGAAGGCAGCGTCGATACCTGGGACGAGCGCCGCGCCGCCCAGAACGCCGCGTGGTCGACTCCGGGCGTAGCAGCCGTCGATGACCGTCTGATGATCTGCTGAACTGATCCCGCACCGCCAGCTTCGCAGCCGCGGGCCAGCAGAACAGCGTTCACATTTGGTTAGAAGGTCAGGCTTCCTGCGCTTCGGCGCGGGGTGCGATGCCGCGCGGCTGCACCGGGGCAGCGTGACGTACGATCGTCACCGTGCAAGATGCCTCTCCGGCGACCTTGGCCGAGACGCTGCCGAGCAACGTACGCTTGAGCGAGCTTTGCCGGGCGCCGATCAGAATGTGATCGACGCGGCTGGCCTGAGCGAATTCCAGGATCGCCGCCGCCGGATCGACGGCTTCGAGCACGTGAACGGTCAGCTGCTCGTCGGCGAGCTTCAGCGGCTCGGCCCAGTGGCGCAGCGCCACAAGGCGATCGACGTGTTTGTTGTGGCCGTGCTCGTCGAGCGTGCGGTGAATGGTCATGCGGCCGAGCTTCAGCACGTGAGGGCAGGCGAGCCCGCGCCCACGGCAGGGTGGCGAGCATCCGCTGGGTGGTCGCACGCAGCTCGTCGTTGAGCGCCGCGTTGCTTTCCGACACGTCGATCGCCACCGCGACGATCGGCGCGGACGCCAGATGCGCCGCCATCGTTTCGGCACGGCGCGGCTGCGTCAGCTCTTTGTTGAAACGGCGGCGCAGTACGGTCTTGAGCGGATCTCGCTTGAGCTTCTCCGAGCGCATGGTGAGCTTGACCTCGCCCGGATGGGTGAGATCGAATACGACCTGCGCGGCGGTCGGATAGCGCCACTCCGGCTGGATCTCCAGACAGCGCAGCACGACTTCCTGCAGCCACGGCGGATAGTCGGCGCGTAGCTTGCGCGGCGGATAGGGATCGCGCCACAATCGGCGGCGCATGCCGTACATCGTCTCGGTCTCGCCGAACGGACGGACGCCGGTGGTGAAGAAGTAAAGCATCACGCCGAGCGCAAACAGATCGCTGCGTGGATCGTCGCGCACGCCGAGCAGCCGCTCCGGTGCCATGTAGGGCGCGGTGCCGAACGGCAAGCGGAATTCCTCCTGCATCAGGTCCGGCAGACGGTCGCTGCAGGCCAGCCCCATGTCGAGCAGCACCGCCTCGCCGCCCGGCCGGAACATGATGTTGCTCGGCTTGATGTCGTGATGGACGACGTGCTGGCGGTGCAGATCGGCGATGGCGCGCGCCACCTCGGCGGCGATCGCCACGGCTTCGTCGTAAGGCAGCGGCAGATCGGGCAGCCGCGCCAGAAGCGGCTCGCCGGCGATACGCTCCATGACGATGTAAGGCTGCGTTGAAAAGTCCTGCATCGCGACGAACTGCGGGACGTGCGGCCCCGACAGCCGCGGCATCAGCATCTGCTCCATCTCGAAGCTGACGATCGCCGCCGGGTCTTCGCCCTCGCCCATGCGCGGGATCTTCATCACCATCGGCATCGGATCGCCGTCGCGATGCACCTTGAACAGCGTCGCCATGCCGCCGCGATGAATCGCCTCCTCGATGACGAAGCCGTCGACCCTCGCACCGGGTTCGAGCAGCGGCGCGCTCATGCTCTAGCGCCCGGCGGCGAGCCGCTCGGCGAGAAACACCGGCAGGCCGTTATCGCGGATGGCGCGCGCCGCGCCGGCGACGTCATAGGGAACGCGGCAGTAAGTGAGTTCGTGCTTGTCGGTGTCGTACAGCGCATAGGCCGCCGCCGGATTGCCGTCGCGCGGCTGGCCGACCGAGCCGAGCACGGCAAGCCATTGCCGGCCGGGCAGCAGATGCACCGGCACGTCGGTGGTCGGCACGAAGGTCGTCATCTTGCCGGTGACCGAAAGCGAATACAGCGCCGGCTTGTGGACGTGGCCGCAGAAGGTGACATGCGCCGACACCGCCTGCATGCTGCGCGAGGCGATCGAGGTATCGGTGACATAGATCCAGCCTTCCGGCCGGGTCGCTTCGGAGTGCACGAACAACAGATTGCCTTCGCTACGCTGCATCGGCAGATCGGCGAGAAACTTCTGCTGCGCCAGATCGAGCTGGCCGCGTGTCCACTCGATCGCCGATTCAGCCATCGCATTCATCTGCTCGCGCGGATTGCCGACGGCACTGTCGTGATTACCCATGACCGCCAGCGCTCCGCCGGCGACGAGTTCAATCACTTGAGCGACCGCCCATTCCGGATCGGCGCCGTAGCCGACATAGTCGCCGAGCAGCACGATGCGCTCGGCGCCCTTCTGACGCGCGTCAGCGAGGCAGGTCGCAAACGCCTGTCGGTTGGCGTGGATGTCGGCAAAAAGCCCTAGCAGCAAGGCTGACCTCCCGTGTCCGGTTCGTCTGATGCGAACCGATGTCGTTCGTCTCGTAGCGCAACGCGCGTCGCACGATACGACCTGTCCTTGATCCATCGCAACCGCGTCGCACTCCTTGATCTGGCGCAATGGGACAGACTTGCACCGCGAGTATATCAGCCCGGCAGTTGCGTTGGAGGCGCACATGACCTCATCCGGCAAAACAACAACAAATAAAGCGCCCGTCCCCGAAGCCGTCGCCGACATCGTCAAAGAGTGGGAAGAGATCGCCGGCAGCCCCAGCGAACTCGAGGCGTTCGGACGCGCAATGGCCAACATGGTGCGCGATCTCGGCCTGTCGCCGGCCGAACTGCGCGCGCTCGCTACCAAGGGCACCAACGCAAGAGAGCTGCCGTGCCTGCTCGAAGCGTTGCGCATCAGCATCCGCGCGCTCGCCGAGAAGGATCCGATGCTGCTCAACGACCTGCGGCGTAACTGCGCCGTGTGTGAGCACAAGCGCGAATGCGATGACGATATCGCTGCCGGCACTCTGGTGCCCTCGTACCAGCGTTATTGTCTCAACGTTCAGGCACTCGACGCACTTCAGCACGACGACGGCTACATCGCCAAACCCTGAAGTCCCAAAGCATTGAAGGCTTGCAAGCGGTCGCCGCGCGCACCGCTCACCTCCGCGTGATCCGGAGGGACCATCTTACTAGCACACCACTCTGTTTGATTTGCGTCAAGAATTATTGACACATCACGTGTCATCGTTTTTTGACAACCCGATGGGAGAAAGTCTGTGCGCATCCTGCTCATTCACCCGAATTACCATTCCGGTGGCGCCGAGATTGCCGGCCACTGGCCGCCGGCCTGGGCGCCGTATCTGGCGGGCGCACTGAAAAGCAACGGCTTCACCGATATCAAGTTCATCGATGCGATGACCGAAGATACCTCGAACGAGGATCTCGCGAACATCATGCGGAGCTATCAGCCGGACCTCGTCGGGGTGACGTCGATCACGCCTTCGATCTACGCGGCCGAAGAGACGCTGAAGGTCGCCAAACAGGTCAATCCCAACATCGTCACGATGCTCGGCGGCGTCCACGCCACCTTCATGTATCAGCAGGTGCTGAGCGAGGCGCCGTGGGTCGACGTGATCGTTCGCGGCGAAGGTGAAGAGATCGTCGTCGAGCTGGCCCGCGCAGTCGCCGCGGGCAACTGGCCGGCCGGGCGCGAGAGCATCAAGGGCCTCGCCTACACCGAGGGCATGAACGGCGAGAGCAAGATCGTCGCCACCGCGGCCGCGCCGACGGTGAAAGACCTCGATGCCATCAGCCCGGACTGGGGCATCCTCGACTGGACGCTGTACAAGTACATCCCGATGAACACCCGCGTCGCCATTCCCAACATGGCGCGCGGCTGCCCGTTCACCTGTTCGTTCTGCTCGCAGTGGAAATTCTGGCGCGACTATCGCGTCCGCGACCCCAAGAAGGTCGTCGACGAGATCGAAGAATGGGTGAACAAGTATCAGGTCGGTTTCTTCATCCTCGCGGACGAAGAACCCACCATCAACCGCAAGAAATTCATTCAGTTCTGCGAAGAGCTGATCGCCCGCGGCCTGAACAAGAAGGTGCAGTGGGGCATCAACACCCGCGTCACCGACATCCTGCGCGACGAGCAACTGCTGAAGTTCTACAATGAAGCCGGCCTGATGCACGTCTCGCTCGGCACCGAAGCGGCGGCGCAGCTCAAGCTCGACCTGTTCAACAAAGAGACCAAGATCTCCGACAACAAGAAGGCGATCCGCCTGCTCCGCGAAGCCGGCATCGTCGTCGAAGCCCAGTTCATCGTCGGCCTCGACTCCGAGACCCCGGAGACGCTGGAAGAAACCTATCGTATGGCGATGGACTGGAAGCCGGACCTCGCCAACTGGTCGATGTACACGCCGTGGCCGTTCACGCCGCTGTTCAAGGAACTCAGCGACAAGGTCGAAGTGTTCGACTTCGCCAAGTACAATTTCGTCACGCCGATCGTGAAGCCGGCGGCGATGGAGCGCGGCGAACTGCTCGACCGGGTGATGAACAATTATCGCCGGTTCTACATGTACAAGGCGTTCTTCTCCTATCCGTGGTCGGGCACCGGCAGGCGCCGACGCTACCTGCTCGGCTGTCTGAAGGCATTCCTGAAGGCGGGCTTCGAGCGCAAGTTCTACGATCTCGGCCGCGTCGGCTATTGGGGTCCGCAGTCGAAGAAGAAGGTCGACTTCCACTTCGACGAGACCCGCAAGATCTCGCACGCACAAATGGCCGATTGGGAAGCCAACGCCGATCGCTCGCGCAAAGCCGCGGCCTCGCAAATGGCCATCGTTTCGGCCTGCGGCGGCGGCTCCGAGCAGATGACGGAGCCGACCAATTGCGACGTCGCCAAGGAAACCTTGGCGGAGACCGTAACCAGCCGCATGGCGGACACCACCCATGACGCAGGTTCGCTCACCCGCCACTGACGGACAGACTGCTGGACACGGCGAAGGACCCGATCACCCCAAAGCGGCGATCGGGCCCAACGCGGTCCTCCAGTTGATCCAGGCACTCGACGCGGCCGGCTTGCAGCCGGCCGCCGCCGAGATCTTCGATCGGGCCGCAGCGACAGAGTGGCTGGCGCACCCGCCGAGCGCGATGGTGGACGAACGTCCGGTCGCGGCGATTCATCAAACCGTCCGCAAGCTGCTGCCGCCGGCGCAGGCAACCGCGATCCTCGAGGACGCCGGCCGCCGCACCGGCGACTACATCCTGGCCAATCGGATTCCGAAGTTCGCGCAGGTCGTGCTGAAACTGATGCCGGCGAAGATCGCCGCACGGATGCTGACCTCGGCGATCAGCGCGCATTCCTGGACGTTCGCGGGCTCGGGCCGGTTCTCGGCGAAGGCCGGCAAGACCGTCACTTTCGAGATCGCCAACAACCCTTTGTGCGCCGGCGAACACGCCGACCATCAGGTCTGTGTCTGGCACGCCTCCGTATTTCAACGGCTGTTTTGCGAATTGGTGTCGCCCTATACACGGGTGAGTGAGACGGCGTGCGGTGCGCGCGGCGATGCGGCCTGCCGTTTCGTCGCCGACTGGACCACGATCCCCGACGCCGCCAACATCTACGCCAAGCATCGGTCGGGACCAATCACCAGCCCGTCCGAAACCATGTCCGCGCACTGACAGTGAAGCGATTTTGAGAGAACGCCGATGACCTCCGCCCTCGACAAATACGCCAAGAGTTCGGTGCCGCGCTACACCAGCTACCCGACGGCGCCGCATTTCGCCAAGGATTTCCCGGAGTCGATCTATCGCGGCTGGCTCGCCCAGCTCGATACCGACGAACCGATCTCGCTTTATCTGCACGTACCGTTCTGCAAACAGATGTGCTGGTACTGCGGCTGCAACATGAAGCTGGCGTCGAAATACGGCCCGGTCGCCGATTATGTCGAGAGCCTGATCGACGAAATCAACCTTCTGGCCGACGCGATGCCTGGCACCATGCCGGTGCGGCATCTGCATTTCGGCGGCGGCACGCCGACCGTCATCGATCCACAGGATCTCGGCGCGGTGATGACGCTGCTGCGCGAGCGTTTCGAGTTCCTGCCCGATGCCGAGATCGCCATCGAGAGCGACCCGCGCACGCTGACGGAGAGCATGGCCGCCAAGATCGGCGAACTCGGCTTCACTCGCGCCAGCTTCGGCGTGCAGGAATTCGACCCCAAGGTCCAGGCCGCCATCAACCGCATCCAGCCGCCCGAAATGGTGGCGCGCGCCATGCAGCTCTTCAAGGCCGGCGGCGTCGAACGCATCAATTTCGATCTGATCTACGGCCTGCCCTACCAGACCTCGTCCGACCTGCGCCGCACCGTCGAGCAATGCGTCGAGATGCGGCCCGACCGCGTGGCGCTGTTCGGCTACGCGCATGTGCCGTGGGTCGCCAAGAACCAGCGCATGATCCCGGACGACTCGCTGCCGAAGCCGGAGCTACGCGCCGAGCAGGCCGACGCCGCCGGCGAAGCGCTGGTCAAGGGCGGCTATGTGCGCATCGGCATCGATCACTTCGCGTTGCCGGAGGACTCGCTGGCGATCGCCGCCAAGACCGGCGAACTGCACCGCAATTTCCAAGGCTACACCTCCGACGCCGCGCAGACGCTGATCGGCATCGGCGCCACCTCGATCGGCCGCACCCCGAGCGGCTATGTGCAGAACATCGTCGAGACCGGCGCCTGGGCGCGTGCGGTGGCGGCCGGCAATCTGCCGGTGGCGCGCGGCCATGGGTTGACCCAGCAGGACAATTTGCGCGCCCATGTCATCGAACGCATCATGTGCGACGGCAAGGTCGATCTCGCCGCAGCCGGCAAGGCGTTCGGCTATGCGGACGACTGGTACACGCCAGAGCTCGACGGCCTCGCCGAACTCGAGCGTGACGGCGCGGTGGTGCGCAGCGGCAGCAAGCTGACGCTGACGCCCGAAGGCGTGCGGCTGTCGCGCGTGGTGGCGTCAGTGTTCGACACTTATTTGCGTAACTCTTCGGTGCGGCACTCGATCGCGGTGTAAGCCGCCCTCACCGCTTCGGCCCTGCAACGCGCGCTTCGGCGCGCGTTTTGTTTTGACGCACATCAAATCGACTGCGCCGCTCGGTGCTAAGATACCTACCCTGACATCATCCCCTCCGGTAACGACCGAGGATGCGCGCGACGTTTACGGAAAATACCAATTGCGCGAGGCAAGTTGGTATCGCCGACGCCCTCACCAATCAGCACCTTCGGCATCCGCGCCGACCAGACCGATCGAGGTGAACGACAATGACCCACAAGCTCACAGTTACCGACGATATGGTCGCCAAGGCGAATGCGGCATTCCGCGCCGCCGGTGGCAATCAGGACATCTGCCTGCGCGCCGCCCTCGAAGCTGCGCTGGCCAACGAGACATTTTCGGTGGGCGACGAGGTAACCGCGCATGGCAGCGTCACCGGTATCATCCTGTCGATCAATGGCGACGAGGCGTTGATCTCCTGGTCGTGCCGCGGCAAATCTACGACCAAGCTCTCCGAGCTTGATCACATCGAAAACGACCGGACGGTCTCGGCCGAGCACGCTGCCTGATACGCGTCAGGCGCGGCCGTCGCCTGCGGCGCAGGCGCGGCGCCGGTTGATCCACATCAAACCTCCCGGATGCGGCTCTGATCCACTGCGGATCACAAGCAAGACCAATCCGGGAGGACTCGATGCAGCTCCAGAAGATTCATCACGTCGCCTATCGCTGCCGCGACGCCAAAGAGACCGTCGCTTTCTACAACCGCGTGATGGGCATGGAGCTGATCGGCGCCATCGCCGAAGACAGGGTGCCCTCCACCAAGGCGCCTGATCCATACATGCATATCTTCCTCGATGCCGGCGCCGGCAATATCCTGGCATTCTTCGAACTGCCGAATTCGCCGCCGATGGGCCGTGATCCGAACACGCCGGATTGGGTCCAGCACATCGCCTTCCAGGTCGGCGACCTCGATGCGCTGAATGAGGCCAAGGCGCGTGCCGAGGCCGACGGGCTCGACGTCGTCGGCCCGACCGACCACACCATCTTCCGATCGATCTATTTCCGCGACCCCAGCGGCCACCGCCTCGAAGTGGCAGCCTGGACGGCGACCGCCGAACAGATGGCGCAGATGAAGGACGTCGCCCACGCCATGGTGGACGAGTGGGCGGAAACCAAGAAGCCGCCGCGCCACACGGCCTGGCTGCATCAGAAAGAGTTCGAAAGCGCCGAGTAGTCAGCCCATCGTCAGGACGTCTGAACATGGGCAAGCTGGTCCTCGCCGCCAAAGTCAGCCACGTGCCGTCGCTGATGCTATCGGAGGCTCCCGATAGTCCCCTCAAGCAGGCGCGCGCGCCCGCTGTCGAGGCGCTATGCGAACTCGGCCGCCGCGCGCGAACGCGCGAAGTGACCACCTTCGTGGTGTTCGATACGCACTGGCTGTCGAACTTCGGCTATCACATCAACGCCAATGCGCAGCATCGCGGCTCGTTCACCAGCCACGAAGCGCCGCATATGATCCAGGATCTGCGCTACGACCTGCCAGGTGATACTGCGCTGGCAGAAGCCATCGCCGCACAGGCGCAGGGCACAGGCCTCAAGGTGCTAGCCCACAAAGTGCCGACGCTCGGGCTCGAATACGGCACCATCGTGCCGATGCACTATCTCAACCCCGACGGCTGGGCCAAAGTCGTCTCGATCGCGCAGCCGCTGTTCACCACGCTGGACGAGAGCCGCGCGCTCGGCGAAGCGGTGCGCCGTGCCATCGATCAGTCCGATGAGCGCGTCGCGATCCTGGCCTCGGGATCGCTGTCGCATCGGCTGTGGCCGAACAAGGATCTCGGTCCCGACGCTTGGACCAGCATCGCCAGCGAGTTCAACCGTCAGGTCGATCTGCGCGTGCTGCAGCTGTGGCAGGAGCGGCGCTATGCCGAGTTCATCGCGATGCTTCCGGACTACGCCGTCAAGTGCAACGGCGAAGGCGGCATGGGCGACACCATCATGCTGTTCGCCGCGCTCGGCTGGGACGCCTATCACGGCGCGGCCGAGCAGCTCTGCGATTATTTCCCCTCGAGCGGCAGCGGCCAGGTCAATGTCGAGTTCCATGTGAGTTGAAGCCCCGGCAGTTGCAACGCAGCCGCAGACCGGCGGCTTGACAAAACCGCTCTGCACGGCCGAAATCGGCCCGAGGTGTGGGCTCGGGGGCGCCATTGACCGGCATTCGTCATCGCGTTGTCGTGCACGCTGCGATCCTGCTTGCGGTCGCGGCGCTGCCGTTGCGTGCCCATGCCGAATGGTGGTCGAGCAAGCCGGTCGATTACGAAGATTGCATCGAAAAAGGCGCCAACACCGCGACGACCGCCGACGCCAAGGCGGCACTGACCTCGCAATGCGACGCGAAATTTCCCGGCCGCCGCAAGCCCGGCGGCGGCTACACTTATTTCGACTTTATGCAGAACCGCAGCTTCGACATCGCCGGCCCCAGTCCGACCACCGAAGAGCTGCGCAAGATGGACGAGCAGTACACCGAGTTTCTCGACCAGCGCCGCCGCCAACTGATCGCGGCGGCCTTCGCCGAGAAGCAGAGGCAGCAGGCACAGATCGCTGCGTTGCAGACCGAGCCGCCGCGTAGCGAGCCGGTGCCACAGCCAAAGCCGCGATTGGCTGTGGATAAGCCGCTAAAGCCGGCCGCCAAACCGAAGCCGCGAACTGAGCGCTCGCGCGTCGCCAGCAAGCCGCGGAATGCCGAAAAACCCACGCCCAGGCCGGCGCCGAAATTCGCCTGTGACAGCGACCCTGTCTCCTGCGGACTCAACCAGCTATCCGCCGGCTTCAGCGTCGTGAAGAAGTCGCTGTTCGGCGCCCCGGCGAAGAAGCGGCGTCACGGGGCAGTTAACTCGACGCGCGTCGAGGCCTGACGTACGCACTTACTTCGTCTTGCCCGGGCTTGTCCCGGGCATCCACGAAGGGCTGCAGTGCGCGTGTCCGTGGATGGCCGGGACGAGCCCGGCCATGACGGGTCCGATGCTGATTAGCGATCCGACCTTCTGATCACGTCCATCAGTTCGGCGATCTTCTGGCGCTGATCGGCTTTGTCGCCGCTTTTGATCGCGTGCTCGACGCAGTGGGCGACGTGTTCCTTCAGTACTTCTTCTTCGACTCGGCGCAGCGCCGCGCGCACCGCCGAGATTTGCGTGACGATATCGATGCAATAGCGGCCCTCTTCCAACATCTTGGAGATGCCGCGCACCTGGCCCTCGATCCGGCCGAGGCGCTTTTGACATGAAGCCTTGCTGTCGCTGTCCATGCGCGATATATACCCCAACAGGGTATGGGTTACAAGCGCCGAGGTGCATCATGCAAGACAAGGATCAGGCGGCACAGGAACACGGCGCGGCGGATCAGGCTTGCTGTGGATCAAAGGTGGGCGCGATGGAGAAGGCGTCGTCCTGCTGCGGTGGACACGACAAAGCCGCGGCAGCACCGGCCGAGACCGCGACCGACCCGGTCTGCGGCATGAGCGTGACTGTCGCGACCAGCAAGCATCAGTTCGAGTACAAAGGCACGACCTATCACTTTTGCTGCGACGGCTGTCGCACCAAGTTCGCGGCCGATCCCGAGGGCGTCCTCGCCAAGGCAGCGAAGCCGTTCGCGCTGCCGCCAAAGGCGGCGCCGAAACTGCACCAGCTCACCGACTTCTCGGCGCCCACCTCCTGCTGCGGCGGCGATCACGATCACGGTGGCCACGCGCATCATCACCATCACCACGAGGACGCCGCGGCTGATTCCGCCAAGGTGATCGATCCGGTGTGCGGCATGAGTGTCGCCCCGGCGACGGCCAAGCATCGCTTCGACTATCAGGGCCAGACCTATTACTTCTGCGCCGCGCGTTGCCGCGAGAAATTCGCCGCCGATCCGGTCTCCTATCTGGACAAATCGAAGGCCAGCCCCGAACCGGCGATGCCGGAGGGCACGATCTACACTTGCCCGATGGATCCGCAGATCCGCCAGATCGGCCCGGGCACCTGCCCGATCTGCGGCATGGCGCTCGAGCCCGAACTTGTGTCGCTCGACGACGCGCCCAATCCCGAGCTGGTCGACATGACGCGGCGGTTCTGGATCGGCCTGGTACTAGCGTTGCCCGCCGTCGTGCTGGAGATGGGCGGGCATCTGGTCGGCGGCCACGGCCTGATCGATCCGGTGCTGTCGAACTGGATTCAGCTCGCCACCGCGACGCCCGTCGTGCTGTGGGCCGGCTGGCCGTTCTTCGTGCGCGGCTGGCAGTCCGTGGTGACTCGCAACCTCAACATGTTCACGCTGGTCGCAATGGGCACCGGAGTGGCTTACGTCTACAGCCTCGTCGCCACGCTGGCGCCGCAGCTGTTCCCGCCCGCGTTCCGCAGCCACGGCACCGTGCCGGTGTACTTCGAGGCCGCCGCTGTGATCACCGTGCTGGTGCTGCTCGGCCAGGTGTTGGAACTGCGCGCCCGCGAAGCCACCTCGGGTGCCATCAAGGCACTGCTGGGCCTCGCGCCCAAGACGGCGCGGAAGATCGAAGCCGACGGCAGCGAGCACGAGGTTGCGCTCGACAGCCTCGTGGTTGGCGATCAGCTGCGCGTGCGCCCAGGCGAGAAGGTGCCGGTCGATGGCGTCATCGTCGAGGGGCGCTCGACGCTCGACGAGTCGATGGTCACCGGCGAGTCGATGCCGGTGACGCGCGGGGCGGGCGGCAAGGTGGTGGCCGGCACGATCAATCAGTCCGGCGGCTTCGTGATGCGCGCCGAGCAGGTCGGCCGAGACACGATGCTGGCGCGCATCGTCCAGATGGTAGCGCAAGCACAGCGTTCGCGCGCGCCGATCCAGCGCGTCGCCGATCATGTCGCTGGCTGGTTCGTGCCGGCTGTGCTGCTCGCCGCGGTGATCGCTTTCGCCGCCTGGGCGACGTTCGGTCCCGAGCCCCGTCTCACATTCGCGCTGGTCGCCGCCGTCAGCGTGCTGATCATCGCCTGCCCCTGCGCGCTCGGCCTCGCCACGCCGATGTCGATCATGGTCGGCGTCGGCCGCGGTGCCCACGAGGGCGTGCTGATCCGCAACGCCGAGGCGCTGGAGCGGATGGAGAAGATCGACACGCTGGTGATCGACAAGACCGGCACGCTCACCGAAGGCAAGCCGAAGGTCACGGCAGTTGTCACCGCCGAAGGCTTCGACGAACCCGAACTGCTGCGCCTAGCCGCCAGCGTCGAGCGCGCCAGCGAACATCCCCTCGCCCACGCGATTGTGGTCGCGGCGCAAGAGCGCAAGCTCGACCTCGCCAAGGTCGACGGCTTCGACGCACCGGCCGGCAAAGGCGCCACCGGCAAGGTCGAAGGCAAGACGATGGCGATCGGCAACCCGGCCTATCTCGGCTCGCTCGGCGTTGAGACGCAGCCGCTGCCGCCGCAAGACCGACGAGCTGCGCAGTGACGGTGCCACCGTGGTGCACGTCGCGATCGACGGCCGCCTTGCCGGTCTCGTCGCCATCGCCGATCCGGTGAAGGCCTCAACCCCGGATGCACTGAAGGCGCTCGGCGCCGACGGCATCAAGGTGATCATGCTGACCGGCGATAATCGCGTTACGGCGAACGCCGTGGCGCGCAAGCTCGGCATCACCGATGTCGAAGCCGAAGTGCTACCTGATCAAAAGAGCGCAGTTGTGGAAAAGCTACGCAGGGAGGGCCGCGTCGTCGCTATGGCGGGCGACGGCGTCAATGACGCGCCGGCGTTGGCCGCTGCCGACGTCGGCATCGCAATGGGCACCGGCACGGACGTAGCGATGGAAAGCGCGGGTGTGACACTGCTCAAAGGCGATCTCGGCGGCATCGTCCGCGCGCGTAACCTCTCGCGGGCGACGATGCACAACATCCGGCAGAATCTGTTCTTTGCATTCATCTACAATTCGGCGGGCATCCCCATCGCCGCCGGCATTCTCTACCCGACATTCGGGCTGCTGCTGTCGCCGATCATCGCCGCGGCAGCGATGTCGCTGTCGTCGGTCAGCGTGATCGGCAACGCGCTGCGGCTACGCGCAGTCTCGCTGTCGCGCGACTGAGTGACGCTTACGACCATTGATCTGGCGCAAGGATTGGCTTGCCGGCGGCACTATGTTCCGGCTGCCGATCATGCCGCAACCGCTTCGAGGCTGTGCGATCGGCGACACTCATCGAGGTCGGCTATGTCCCGAATCATTGAATTGCTGAACGAAGAGCATCGCAACATCGCGCGGCTACTCGACGTGCTGGAGCACGAACTCAGCGTGTTCGATCGCCGTGAGCGGCCCGACTACGAGATCTTCCAGGCGATCATCGAGTACTTCCGCGAATACCCGGAAGCCTGCCACCATCCCAAGGAAGATGTGGTGTATCAGATCTTGAAGCAGCGCAATCCGGCGGTGGCCGGCGCGGTCGGCGATGTCGAAGCCGAGCACGCGCTCGAAGGCGAACGGCTGGCGCAATTTGCCAAGGTCGTGGACGATGTGCTGGCCGATCAGGAATTGCCGCGTCAGACCTTCCACGCCGCGGCCCAGGATTTCCTCGAGCATCAGCGCCGCCACATGGCCAAGGAAGAGCAACTGTTGTTCCCGGCCGCCCTCGAAACCTTGACCAAGGACGACTGGGCCACGATCGACGCGCGCATCGCGGCCAGCAAGGATCCGATGTTCGACGGCGACACCCAGGCAAAGTTCAAGACGCTGTACGCCACGATCCTGCGCTGGGAAGAGCAGACCGAGGAAGATCGCGGCCGCGCCGCGGCTGCCGCAGCGACGTCTCGGTGAGTAATAGGCTGATCGCTGGTTTTGCTGAGTTCTTCACAGCGCTTCGTCATGGCCGGCCTCGTGCCGGCCATAACGATTACTCATCTTCGCCCACGTAGTCCGCCCAGCAGTCCGGCGTCTCATAGACGCGGACTTTCGACAGCTGCGTCAGCTGCGACTTGACCTGGCGCCAGATCCAGACCGCGATGTTTTCCGCGGTCGGGTTTTCCAGGCCTTCGACATCGTTGAGGCAATAATGGTCGAGCCGGGCCAGCACCGGTCCAAACGCCGCCTCGATCTCGAAGAAGTCCTGCACGAAGCCGGTCACCGGGTCAGCCTTGCCCGTGAGTTCGAGCTCCACCCGATAGGAATGGCCATGCAGCCGCCGGCAACGGTGGGTCTCGGGGACATGCGGCAAATGGTGGGCGGCTTCGAACCGGAACGCTTGGGTGATCTTCATCGGTCTCTGACGAGGTGGGACGGCGGACATGCCGATATCGGGCGTATTGCCCGCTGATGTAGCGGAGCCGCGGCCTTATTTGAAGCTCGCAGGGCGCCGGCCACCCGCGCGCA
>NZ_BADD01000018.1 GCF_000333455.1 Rhodopseudomonas sp. B29 | reverse complement strand
CGACAACCATGGATATATCATGAAAGCCACTCCGCTAAACAAGGTTGAGCGCGGCAAGTACATCATTTCTCAGCTGAAGAAGTGCGAGCCCTTCGATTTTCCTGGAGGCGCGACTGGACTGACTGCAAGGATGATTCCGGTGTTTTAGGACTTCGGGGCTACGCTCGGAACGTTTGCTCAGCTCTTGACGCATCCCGCGCTGAAGCGCTCGACGATCGCCTTCAGCCCCTTCACCGACCAAGTGTCCTTGAGGCCGCCCGAGACGCGGATCGGCGCTCCCGCGGTCAGGACGCCGAGCAAGGATTGGGTCTCGCCGGGAGCAAGATCCGCCCTCAGCTCAAAGGCCCCGGTCATTTCAGAATTCTTGCTGAGCACCGACTTGCCATTCAGCGTGACGGATTGCGTGCCGCTGGCCAGCGTGACGCTCAGCTTCTCGCCCTTGCCTTTGCCCAGGCTCTTGTATCCACCCAGTCCGATCTGCACCGCGCCGCCCTTCGAGCAGGTCAAGCGCAGCACATCGTCGGCTTCTTCCTCACCGGCCGGCATGCCGAGCACTTCGGCGGGCTGCTTGGTGAACGTCCACCGCACCTCCGCGGCCTGGGCCGCCGAGCAGACCGACAGAGCCAGCACGAGCGTGCCGGCGAACGCGAGACGCATGAAAGTTCTCCCAAGATGCGCCGGTCGTTCCGCGACCCCGGAGCGGGCGCAAACGCGGCAGCGTCCGCCCGAACCCCTGCCGCGCCGGCGCGACCAAAGCTCATGGTGAGACGCGCTGTTGGGGAAGATGGTTCACGGCCGTAGAGCCGAAGGCGGAATAGCGAAGCGCATTGCGCCTTCGAGGTAGATCGGCGGATAATGCTAGGTTGATCCTCCTGACGAGGAGTACGCCTTGTCGGACCGTCTGCCGATCAGCGGCAATACCTAGTCAAGCCCCACGGCAGGAGGAAGAATGACAGGCGTAGCGTCTGGGTTCGGCTTGGTCTCATTTGGCAACCATTCATAGCGCGGAGGACGCGGTGGTGGTGGACTTGCCGGCACCACTGACCTTGTCGGCACTGACACATGTCTCGCCCGTTCCTCAGCCATTTTCGACTCGAGCTCCTGCCTACGTGACTCAGCAAGTGCCAATGCTATCGTCAGCGCTCCCCTCGCAGCCTGATCGGATGGCGCCTTGCTTCCGCGAGACTGCTCGACCTGTAGCTGTGCATTGATTTCCTGTATGCTCTCGTCGATTTTGTTGTACGTCTTTGCGGCCGATTTCAGCTCAGTGCGGAACGGCTGAACAGGCAACTGTGCAATATGCATACCGCTGTCTTGAGATGCCTCATCCCTGCTTGCGGGCGACGTGATCGACCCTCGAGCACTGGCCTCGGTTATTAATTTAGCATTCGTTGCGATTTTGCCCACAAACGCGAAGTGCGGGTATTGCTCCGCAAGCATCACGAGAATACGTGCCCGCTCGGCATCGCCCGAAATTCCCAGGGCTGCAATCACGAGCTGAGCAACTTGATGCTTCTCAGTTGCAAGGCGCGCAGCCTCCATAGTCTGAACTTGCGGCCTTTGGAAAAAATAAAAAACAGTCAGAGCGATAGCGACGAGAGTAACGAAGTTTGCCAGCTGCAAGCGAAAGCCGCGACGCGAATACATAATCTCTAGCTGAAGCTTTTGCAGCTCCAGCTCTTCCTTCGAAACAGCTCTCGAAGGTCCTTCCTTAGAGTCTTCAGTCATGGATCGTCCCGCCATCAGCGGAAATCATAGACCCGCTCTTTTAGTTTCATCAATACTACGAGCGGCCATGGGCGCGCGCGACTACTCCCACGATTACTCCTCACACCAAAAAATCAGAGCTGAACCTCCTTTGGCGACGGCCTCCTTTTGATGTCCTTACCTCATTGCCATAGCAAGTAGGGTGCAATAGCGAGCCGTTGCGTCGGATATTGACGAGTGGCGGCTTGCGCTTAGCTTGTCTACCCTACGAGCTGATCCGCCTCACCAACTGAGCCTGCTGTTAAGTGAACCGCCCCGGGTTTGCCGGAGGCTCCAACTCCTGAGAGGATGGAGCCATGACGAGCAAGACGACGAACAAGTTTTCACCCGCGGTCCGGGCCCGCGCGGTCCGAATGGCGCTCGATCATGCGAGCGAGCATTCGTCGCGTTGGGCGGCGGCGACGTCGATTGCCGCGAGCGGCGGACGCTGCGCTCCGCCCTATGGGCTACGCCTGCCCAAGAACAATCCGCCTGTAGATTTTCGTGCACGTCTCAACGTCAGGTACCGGCGCTGCTGGTGATGGCGAAGGGGCAATGTAGAATGTGATTGTCCGGCCGCCGACATTTCCCTGGTAGAATGGCTCGGTGAACGTATCGATGCCCTTCCGCGCCTTCCGCAAAGCGTTCGCCGTAGCAAATACATGCTCAAAGCTGTGCTGTCCGACTGCTGTCACGGCTTTGGTAAAGAACAATTTGGCGGAGTTAACGCTCGTGAACACAACTCTATCGATATGCGGACCAGCCGCTAGAACTTCCGCGAAATCCATGAACGTTGTATCGACACCCACGATGTCAATGCCGGAGTCTGACGAGTCGCCTTCATGACCGGGCTTTCGCCGATAGCTTTGTAGAACATCGCGCATCCATAAATTATGGCGCGTTAGCAATTCCTCCATAAGCTTGACCGTGTCTTCGACGGAGGCTTCTGGCGACCCCGGCTCGGCAAAAATCTTCCGGCCTTCAGCATTCTCCAGATAGACCCACATCATGTTGGACGCAGACCCGTAATAGAAGTCTGCATCACAGCCCGGCTTCGGCCCTTCATGAGGCGGCCGTGGCAAGGAGAAGCGCGGCGGAGGTGCCGTTCCGACGATCAGCGTTCTCGTCTCGGGTGGGATGGCAATCGAATTATAAGGGTGGTGTTCAAGCGAACTCATTTAGAATGCCACGATAATATAAGTGTTGATAAAAAGCTTGTGGGAGTTCAACCGAATCGTCTTCGGGAGTCAAGCGTCGGCATGGCTGTGGGCTCGTAGGGTAGGCGAAGCGAGGCGTGCCCACGAGCGGGGTCTTTGGGGCGGCCGAGGATCGACGTAGGCACGGTGGTCCGCGCCTTGGTCAAACCTATGGACTACGCGGCAGTTTCCGAGCCTTGCGTGACGTCGCCTCGACCGGCGAGCAGGCCGGCGACGGAAATGTCCTCGTCGAGCGCCTCCCAATGCAGGCCGACGCGGCTCAATTCTACCTGGGCGCGCTGCGCCGGCGTTGCCCGGAGCAGCTGTGGAAACCATGCCAGCGGCACGCCGAGGGTTCGACCGTCCGACAGGTCGACCCACATTGTGTGGTCGTCAAAGCGGACGCTAGTGGCCGAAATGGTCATAAAGAAATTGTAGCCCGGATAGAGCGAAGCGCAATCCGGGGGTAGCTCTCGGTACACCGTAGGCTGCGCTTGCTCATTTGTTTTTTAGGTAATTGGCGACCTTCTTGACTGAAGTGCCAACCGCGCGCACCGCTCCCGCGATTTGTTGGCCGGAGACGCCGAACTTCTTCTTCCAGTATTCCATTTCGTAGGATTCTTTGGTGTTGATGCGGCTACGGTCACGGTAGTCGCGCTTGCTCTTGTCATCGGCCATTCTGTATCCTCCATAGCCAACGTGTTACAGCGAGTGTAGGCGCAATAGCGAAGCGTGCCGTCTTTGCCGCGGGCGGCGGATCACATTGGGCTGGTCCGCCCTATCAGCCAATCCACCCGACGAGCTCACGCAGGCTACGCTCGCTGTTTCCGGACTTCAGCCCGTTTTTGTCCATGTACTTCGAATAACTCGGCAATCTTAGACCAAGTGAGCTTGTACCCGTATGTATTTCCGTTCGGGAACCATACAGCCGAGCCGTGCGAGATTTTTAGATCGCCGAGCTTCTCCTCATTCCTGCGGATCTCAAGGCAGACGTCCGCTCGACCGATCTCAAGTGGAGGTGTTGTTAGTAGAACTCGGTGGGTTGCCATGCTAATTCGCCCTTCTTTTTGAGCAATCACCAGACCAAATATTTGATCGAAGTATTCGGGCCGGCATTTTCGATTGATGTGGCCATATTCCGTGCAATTACACCTAAAAAGTGTGGCCGTATATCCACCGCTCAACCAAATCCCTCGCGGCCGAAGCGCTGTTTGCGTTGCTGCAATTGACGTTCCTGCGCCTTCCATTTATCGTGTAGAGGCATTGAAAGGCACCTCCGCCGATAGCGCGAAGTTCATGAACCTGTTTGCCTATTCGAGCGGACCAATGATCGGCGCTAACTTGATTCCAGTCCTGCCTTATCCTTAGTGACTCCAGTGCTTGACGAAACTCCCTGGCTGATTGGTAGCGCTTCGCTGGCTCGGCATTGCATGCCCTATTACAGATTAGGCGAAGTCGCCTAGGAACGTAGTTACGATAGCCAATTGATGGAATCACACGACAAAATCTGATCGTGTCGAGTGAGTGAATCTTGGCAGCGAGGTTCTTATAGTTGTTGATTAACTGAAAGAGGGTCATTCCTGTGGCAAACACGTCTGTAGTAACGTTGGTCAGTGCGTCGTTGATTACTTCTGGTGCGCAGTACACAGGGGATCCTGCCCCGCTTGCGGTTAAAGCCGAGGCCCCGTCTGTCGCAAGGCCAAAGTCGGTCAATTTTGCGCGTTCCCCAACTAACATTATATTGGCTGGCTTAACATCTCTATGAAGAACGTTCTTAGTATGCGCATGTTCAAGGGCGAAGAGTGTGTCGATAATTATCTTGATAGCCTTTCGTATCGAGACGTGCTGACCGAGGAGTTTGGCGGCCGATCCACCTGAGATATATTCCATCTCGATCGCCGCGAACAAAGTTCCAGCATGGTCTGCTACTACATCAACGCCATACACTGATACGATGCGATCATGCTTGCATTGGTCAAGAATCTGCGCCTCAAAATGGGCGACGAATCTATTAGGGTCCTGATTCTCGACGAATTTTACGGCGCTGTCACGATTCATTAAGTCGTGATGCATCAGGTAAACCGTGCCGAATGAGCCGGAGCCGACGTTTTCCAACGTCGTGAAATTTCCGATCTTTTGCCCACATGTCAGTTGCACTACGCTGTCTCCCGAAGTGCTCTCCATGCCACAAGAACTGCTCCCTTTTGAAGGTCGTCCCAGCTCGGTGGATGTACTCCAAATGTCTCGTCAACGGCGCTGATGGGCTTCGTGGTTTTTGCCAGTCCAAATGGTCCGCCACTTCGCAGCGCTTGTGGAGAATAGGCGAATAGCTTGATGGCGCGCTCGCGGCTAACGAGCGCCAATATTCCGGCTGGCATTATTTGGAACGTAGCGCAGTCGGCTCCTTTGCTCTCCCAGACATTCCGCACCGCGATTAGGTTGGGCCGGAACTCCTCAATTAGTGCCAGAAAATCCGATTTATATCGCTCCATCAGTTCGGGAAGCGGTAGCCCCGGATCGATCTTGATGACTCTTCGATCAGTTAACGAGAGGTCGTCATCATTGCGCTCAAGGAGCACCGATCGAATGCGTCCCTTCTGAAAGTTTATCCCCAATGCAAGCATCAAAAACTCCGCCAGCGAATCTATTGGTTCCCTTATCTACCACTTTAAGGTGTGAAAAAAGGGGGACTCGCGCCCCCTTTTTTTGATGCTGTGACTATATGGTGTTGAGGTAGTCAAAGGATGCCGCAGCGCACTTCGTAAGTAATTGAAAACGTTCATCTGGAATCTCGAAAGTGCCGCGGAGCAATCCAAATGCTCGCATTGGAGTGCCGCAGTTCAGCTACTCATAGAATGCCTCAGCTGCGGCAAACTGTGCATGATCTTTCTTTCAGACGATGACTCATTCGTTGTCGGACGGGACGTGATGAGCAACGTGATGGTGTCGCCGGAAAAAAAAGCCCCTCGCTTCCGATTTCCGGAGAGCGAGGGGCGTTTTGATGAATGGAGTGTGAGGTGGTGAGACTGCGGCGTCTAGGTTTGAGAGGCGTTCGTCTCGCTCAAGGTCTTTGGAAGTGTTCGCCGGTCGTAGAAGGGAACATTGACATCGGAGAGTACAAATGCCGGGTCGATCGTCATCGCGTCAAGTCGCGGACGGAGGAGGTGTCCTCTGGTCCCGAGCTCTCTGGCGAGGACGTCGATAGATGCGAACCTCTCCATGAAATCCTTGAGGGCGTCCTCGCGGACGTATGTTTGAGGACAGCGGTTCACCGGGTTGAGCATTTCTCCAGAGGGCAAATGGTTGCCCTTGATCAGGGCCTTCACGGTTGCTGAGGACGTACGCAGAACTTTCTCCACGCTTCGCAGCGTCAAGCCGTGCAGTTCGGGACCGCGGACGTGCCTGCCAACCTCAACCGGATCCACCAGAACCGAAAGATATCCGGATACGTCTGGCCGTCGCGCGACCCTTTCGAGGGACCCGTCCAAGAGCAGCCTTACGATCTCCATTGCCGCACAGTTGGCGCGCCTGGCCGCGTCAGGAATAGGAAGCAAGTGACCGCCCTGGTCTCCCTCGAGCGATCCATCGAGCAGACGGGCGAGAAATGCGTCCAGGTCCTGCTTGGCAAACGCATGGTTCTTCAACCGGTCGGTTCTACCCCTGATGAACGGCTGGATGAAGCCCGCCTCGAAGAGCAGCCGTTCATGAGGTCGAGGGGCATTGATGTATTTGCCTGCCTCTTTGAGAGACATCGCACCCTCAATGCGCTCGAGAAACGGCTGGGCTCTCTCGGCTTCAAAGAGGATCCTGTCGTCCGATCGATCCAAGCAATCCGCTTTGATGACGTCGGCGGCGAGCAGCAGCTTCCGAAGCCGTTTGGGATGCGCGCCAAACTCCAGCGATGCAGAGTGCAGCGAATGCAGTGTGCGAGACTCGACCGGCTTCCCAAAGATCTCGTCTCCAGGGCCGACCGGCATGGTGTCGATCACATGCCTGGTGATGAGGCTACGAAGAGGAGCATACGCCTCATCCGAAATTTCATGCGCCAACCATTCGTAGAGGCGACCAAAGATCGACCGTGGTCCCCAGTCGTGTTTTGTCGCTCGAAACGAGTCCTGAAGATCCGAGAGCAACGAACGAATGCCGTCCTCGCCACTCTCGGCAATTTCGTAACCGCGACCGCCGCAAGCGTGCCAATCGTCTTCCGTCAGAGAGTTAACGTAGAAGCGGATTCCACGCGAAGCTACAGCCCCGAGCATTTCGCTCGCTCTTGCAGCCGCATAGAATGGCAGCCGATTTAACCAGCGGGGCTGCATTTGCTCTGGATGGAGAAGGCGCTCGCAGAGATAACTTTCCAACCCGGAGAGAGGGCGCTCTTTCGATGCGCGAATGAGTTCAGGCAGCGCATCAAGCGACGGCTTAATGAGAAGAGCGAAATCATGCACGCGGTGCGGATTATCGTCTTCGACAACTTGAACCAGGGCGGCATTGTGTCGAGGACAGGTTCTGATCGATCCAATCTGCCAGAGAGTGCGCCCATAGGGGCGTACGTCTCTCGGACCATCCAAAAACTCTAGGTCTTCGTGAAGGCAGACAGGACAGACGCGCATGGAAGACCTTGCCAGGCTGTCCCGCACGACCTCCTGCTGGCGAATCCGATAGCGACGGTCTCCAACTTTGACAATCGCAGCGTCCGAAAGCCGGCTCAGGTCGACACGGCAACAGGCTGCAATTCTTCCGAGGGCGCCTTGGTTGCCGTCAACTACTGCTTGGAACGAGAAGCCCATGTCGAGGCAGAAATCACGGGCGGTTCGGCCTAAGAGTTGACCGGCTCGCGAGCTGAAGCTCATAGGTGACTCGCCATCACGAAGAGTCGCCGCCATCTTGGAATGAATATAGTTCACGCGATACTCCGTTACGCTTTCTTGGACTTTCTAGTCTTCTTTTTGGGCTTTTCCCCGGAATCGCCTTCAGCCGGAGGCTCCTCGATGTCATCGAGCCCGGACGTATCGATGAGGTCCCAATCCGAAGCGACGACGAAGACGTTGTTTTCCGGAATGCAACCGGTGCGAGCCGCATAAGCCGCAGCAAAGTGTTCGGTCAACAAATTGGGATCGTCCAAGCGGAGAGCATTCCCCACGGCGTCCTGAATGAGTTCGATAACCACGCCAAAGCTGCCGTTTGCTGCGTGGATAAGGCGACCGATCAGATCATTGTCCTGAGCGATTGCACACTCACGGCCTGCTTTGTCTTTCCCGTAGAACGTGATGAGTCGACGGACCATCGGAATCTCATCCGGAAATTTGAGCGGCCAGAACACGACATGTCTGGTGCGACGACGAACTTGGATGTCGTTCGCCAAGAACGTTGCGACACTCGGAAGACCAGAAAGGATTAGCCAAACGGGCCAATGCTTATCCTGCAGCAAGCCCTTCAGCGTGTCCTGCATCTTTCCAATTTCGACAGAATTGCGGGATTGAAGGACGTGCTGCAGCTCGTCGATATGCAGAAATTTCACCTGTCTCAGCGCGAGCGTCTTTCGAACGAGATCCCAAGCGACGTTTTCATCAAGCCTTCGCGTCAAAGGGTACCCCAGGGCCTTGAGAATGCTCTCGCCCAGAAGCCGCAGAGTGCAAGGCGAGGGCGCCGTCACCGATACGAGCAAGCAATCGGATTCCGGGCGTCCGTATCCCGTAAATTCCTCGCGCTTCAAGAACACTCGATCGAGGGCCCGCGATTTGCCTGCTCCCGAAGCTCCGGTAACCGTAAGGGCACGGCCTTCCCGGAGGCGCCCGACACGGCGGCTGCCTTCGGCTCCTTCAACTTCGAGGAAGGAGTCGATCAAAATGCTGATCTCTTCATCGAGCAACTTGTCGCGCTCGGTCCCAAAATACGCCGACTGGAGCTGCGTCATCGTGGCGCTTACCGTCGACCGCGGTTGGGAACGGAGGCGCCGCATGCGCGCGATCGGATCTTCAGCCTCAACAGGGGTTAGCATGCTGTCACTCATCTCAGTCCTCCACAAACCAGGCACCTTCGCCGCCATCGTCGAACCCGTCTCCGGCATCGCTCGGCCCTTCAATATTCTCTTCCGCGACGCTGCTCTCGCTAGCTACTTCAAGTACTTCCGGTCCGTTCTCCGGGCCTCGGACAAACTCGAGATTCCGAACGACATCGCGCTCGAACCGCCTGAATCCTTCAGCACTGAGGAGCGGCGAGGCGATCCCGGCGCGCTGGGCTGCCATCCGAGAAAACTCCGAGATGTCACGGAGAGCTTGGTGAACGACGGATTCGCTAACCTTTGCCGCCTTCGCGTGGGTCTTTCGGATGACTCGGGCGGCGCTCATCCAATGGTCGACGGATACGCCTTCAAGACCAGAGGTCAGACAACCAACGGAGATCCATCCCTGATCGGAAGGAGTGTTGGTACCCGGTTTCGGACGCACAGAGACACGACTGAGATCGCTTCGGTCGATCCGAACCAGGACCGGTTTCGTGCCAGTCCGGCGACGTAGCTGTTGCAACTCCGCCGATTGATATTTCAATCCGATTGAAGCGCACCCCATGATTGCCGATCCGGGCTTCACGAGTGATGCCGAAGATATGGCGGTTGACCTCTTTGTCTGGAGGCGGGATCACAGGGAAGATTCTGGTCAAACGGAGCCACGCGTTCCGGGGCGTCTCCCCACCGAGACCAGCGTGCGGCGTGTTGTGATAAACGTCGACGATCCAGCGAACGAGGAGCCGCCCGAGTTCGGATGCGTCCAAGACGGCGTTCGCTTCGGCGTCGTAGTCTCC
>NZ_BADD01000019.1 GCF_000333455.1 Rhodopseudomonas sp. B29 | reverse complement strand
CGGAGGAGCGAAGCGCAATCCGGGACAGCGCTGCGCCTCGGCGAAGAGCCCCGGATTTCGCTGCGCTCCATCCGGGCACCGCTCGCTGCGCTCACGCGGCCTATATCCGATGCGAATGACAAACAGCCACGACAATTCGCTCTCGCGGCTCGATCGAGCCCGAGCTGTGCACCCGTCGCTTCACAGCGAGGGGCGGGGGCGCGCCGCTCGGCGCAAAGGTTGTGAGGTTCGCGATGGCTTGCGGACCATCGCGCAACGCCTTGCGGCGCGCCCACCGCGGCGGTTTTGGGCTGTCGGGCCCGTGCTTCCGGGGGCAGGCGCGATGCCTCCGCACCGCTTCATCCGGCAGATTTCGCCGCCTTCGCCTGTCCCGCGTCCAGCGAACCAGCAAGTCGCAGAGCCTCGTAGTAGGCCCGGACGGGTCCCCGACGCCTCCCGGACGCGTGCTTGCGAGGCACAGCGCGCAGGACGCCGCGTCCGCCCGACTTCGCCGACACAGTTGTCGGCTTCGCCGGGCCATCGTTCCGGACCGGTTACCCGGCCCGCCGATCTGTCCCGCTGACCGACGCCTCGCGACAGCGCCCCTCACGGACAGGACGCTGCGGACTATAATCACAATAGGAATATTGTCAAGAGGCGTCGTGATCGCGCAGGGCCGTCCTTGGTAGGGTGGGCAAAGCGCAGCGTGCCCACGCGCGACGTTTCGGGACGTATCAGCGCAGTGATATCAAGTCGTAGCCCGGATGGAGCGAAGCGCAATCCGGGACAGCGGTGCGCCCTGGCGAAGCGTCCCGGATTTCGCTGACGCTCCATCCGGGCTACGCTCGCTCGCGAGGCCATTCCGGTTCGCCGCGCTTCGTTTTATTGGAGTTCATGATGAAATTCGTTGTTGTAGCGGCTCAGGCACTTGCACTGCTATCCGCCGCCGCCGCCGCCGCCGCCGCCCAGGCTCAGACTCCATCCGGAGATGTCGGCGGCAGGAAATCCTGTTCTCAACTCGTTGCGGAGTGCATCGACTTCAACAAGAAGGGTGGCTACGACACGGGTCGATGCGCTGGATACAAAGACGCTTGTATGGCGTCCGGGATTTATCAAGACCGCAACCGAACGATCATCAACGTCAGGAGGAAGTAGATGAAGGTGTTATGTCTCTCGCTCGGCCTCGTCCTTTCGGCCAGTGCGGCTTCTGCCCAGGTGATGTCCAGTGAACCGGCTCCCGGCACCCTCGCTGCAGGGCAGTCGGTTTATGTGGCCTGCGGCCCCGGCAAGGCTCGGAAGGTCACCGGCGGGAGCGACCTGCGCATGGGGCGAACCGGGAGCTATAGCAGCACTGGCTCCGGCAAAGGGCGAACGAGAGGGCCGTGTCTGCCCTACAAGGGGCACTGAAAACACCTGCCTGGGCGAGCTGGGCCACGTCGGTCAGCGGCGGACTTTTCCTCGTTGTCGGCATTCTGGACTTCCACCAGCAATCAAAAAGCGATGTCGTGCAAGAATGTGGATTCGTGCAATTCTTCTTTTGATCGTACTTCTGCCCCTAACGAGCGTCGCCAACGAGACGACGCCAGAGATGCGGGAGAAGATTAAGAAAATTCTGGAAGATCGAAAACACCCAAAGCCGGTTCTCGAGGGATTTGGAAACGCTGAAGAGTACTTAAAGCAGGTCAATATCGTAAGATCGCAGATCTCCTCTTGCTGGAAGCCTCCTCAAGATTTTGGCAATCCGATACGCGCTCGAATCGTTCTAGACTTTCGTGGACAGATCAAGCATTTCGTTCCGTTCGCCGATGGCGACATCTTCAAGCCTGACCTGCGGCTCGTGAATTTGGCCGTCACAAACTGCCAGCCATTCCATATTTCTCAGGATTTCAAGTCTGACGTGGTGGTCGATGCTGACTTCTCAAAATCCGGAGTCAACGTCACCTATCAAGACCTCAAGCCTCTGGAAAAGAGACCTACCGGTATAGATATATCTCGTGACGACCAACAAG
>NZ_BADD01000020.1 GCF_000333455.1 Rhodopseudomonas sp. B29 | reverse complement strand
CGGCGAGCAGCGGATTGAGCAGGCGGGCGAGGGCGATGAAAAAGCGCTCGAGCGGACGGTGCTCGGCGCGCTCGCCGATCAGCATCGACGGGCGGAAGATGGCGGTGCGCGCAAAGCCGAGCGCGATGACGTCGCGTTCGGTTTCGCCCTTGGTCCGCAGATAGGACGACCGCGACGCCGCGTCGGCGCCGACCGCCGAGACCAACAGCACCGCCTGCGCGCCGTTCGCTCGCGCGATCCGTGCCGTCTCGACCGGATAGTCGTGGTCGATTTGGTAGTACGCCGCCGGATCGGGCGTCTGCTTGCGCGTAGTGCCGAGCGCGATGAAGACGTCGTCGGCTTTGAGCTGCGGCGCCAGCGCCGGCAGCGTCTCGCGATCGCCGATCAGCACCGTCAGCTTCGGATCGTTCAAGCTGAGCGGTCGCCGTACCACCGCGATCACCTGCGCGTAGTCGGGGCTCGCGAGCAGGGCGCGCAGCAGCTGCGCGCCGATCATGCCGGTGGCGCCGAAGATCAGCGCGGTCTTCGGAACGGAGGTGTCGCGGAATGCGCTCATGGCGCGAAGGATGGCACGGAGGCATGCAGCATGGCAACGCCGAGTAGCCTGTCTGAGCGCGGCGAGATGCGGTGTCGATCAGCAGCACTTCTCGAATTTGAAGAAGCCGCCGTCCGGCGGCCCGCCGTCGTGGTCCGGCTGGTGCGGATCGGGGTGACGGTCGCTGTAGTATTCGACGATCTTGAAGCCGCATTTGTTGACGTAGAAATGGATGTTGCGTCGCTCGAAATACGGCGTGTGGGTCTGCCACACGCGCGTCTCAGGATAACGCCGCTCGATCGCCTGCCATGCCGCGAGGCCGAGGCCGCGGCCGTGCGCGGCGGGCGTGATGAAGAAGAAGTCGAGCGAGTTGTGCTGGCTGGCGGAATCGATCGTCACCACCGCGCCGCCGACACGTTTGCCCGCCGAGACGATGTGATAGACCACCGCGCCCGGCTCCCGCAGCGAGCGCTGCACGTCGTCGTCCGACGGGATCGGCCCGTCCGACAGCGCGCCGAACTCTTCGATCACCGCGACGGCGAACGCCTCCTGCAACTGCCGGCCGAACTCCGGCCAGTCGTGCTCGGCCGCAAGCTCCAGCGTCACGCCCTGATCGTCCACCATCCGCTCCTGCCGGCAACCGCGCCCGCGCGCCGCATCGGCGCGCTTTGAAGGGCCGGTGGCTTCGGCGCGGATGGTGGCGACGATAAGGCGCGTGCGTGCGACAAAGTGAGCGCGCTGTTCACAACGGCGCGCGCGACCGGGTGATATTGGGACTACTCGCCCGCCGCGGGTTTGCGGAACTTCAGCACGAAATTGTCGGCCTCGCCGATCGCCGCATAACGCTCGCGGTCGGTGTCGCCGAGCGCGTAGGTCGGCGGCAGCGTCCACACGCCCTTCGGCCAGTTCGCCGTGTCCTTCGGATTGGCGTTGATCTCGGAGGCCGCGACGAAGCGAAAGCCCGCGCGCTCGGCCAAAGCGATCGCGTAGTCCTGCCGGACGTAGCCATCGAGGGCCTTGGGGTCTTGGGCGACATCGCGCTGGCCGCGGTGATCCTCGATGCCGAGGATTCCGCCGGGCTTCAGCGCCTTGTAGAACGTCGCCAGCACCTCGGCGGCGTTGCCCTGCTTCAGCCAGTTGTGCAGGTTGCGGAAGGTGAGGATCACATCGGCCGACTGATCCGGCGCCAGCGCCGCGGCTGATGGATCGAACGCGACGACGCGAACGTTGCCGTAGATCGCCGGATCGGAATCGAGCCTGGCCTTGAACGCGGCTTCCGATCGGCCCGGCTCGGCGGCGGCGACATACGTGCCGTGGTCGTGCAGATAGGGCGCGAGGATCTCGGTCCAATAGCCGCCGCCGGGCCAGATCTCGATCACGCTGGACGAAGGCGTCACGCCGAAGAAGCGCAGCTCCTCGTAAGGGTGCCGGACGGCGTCACGTTTGACGAAGCGCTCGCTGCGCTGGGGACCGGCGATCATGGAATA
>NZ_BADD01000021.1 GCF_000333455.1 Rhodopseudomonas sp. B29 | reverse complement strand
GGCGCGGCTGGCGAGCGCCAGGCTCGCGGCCAGCACCACGGAGCCGGTCAACACGACAGGCTTCGGCCCGAACCGATCCGACAGATTGCCCCACGCCATGCTGGCGGCGGCCATGGCGAGAAAGCCGATGGTCATCGCCGTCGACAAACCGGTGACCGACCAGCCGGTGTCCGCCGACATCGGCCGCAGGAAGACGGGCAGCGAGAACATGGCGCCGACGGCGACGCAGCCGAGCAGGCCGCCCGCGGCGACGATGACCCAGCGATAGGGATGGTTCATGGGATGTCTTCCTGAAATCTGAGCCGTTCGTCATTGCGAGGAGGCGGAGCCGACGAAGCAATCCAGCTCGGAGCACGGAGCTGGATTTGCTTCGCGGAGCCTGTGCCCGGACGGCGCGAAGCGCCGATCCGGGTGCTCGCAATGACGCCGAAAGGCTTCGTTCCTTACGTGACCTCAGTTAATGGGCTTAGGACGACGCGACTTGGCGAGGGCCGACAGCACGGCGAGATAATTTTCAGCCGCGTCGCCTCCCGTCAGCGGCTCACGCCACCGGCCTCGTATTGACCATCCACGGGATGCCGAAGCGGTCGATCAGGGAGCCGAAGCCGGGGGACCAGAAGGTTTCGCCGAACGGCATCATCACCTTGCCGCCCTCGGACAGTTGTTCGTGCCAGCGCTGCGCCTGCGCCTTGTCGGTGGTGTGCAGCGTCACGTCGAAGCCGTTCTTCGGCTTGTCGATGTTGGAGGCCCAGGCGACGTCCATATCGGCGCCCATCAGTGCCTGATCGCCGACCTCCAGCCAGCAATGCATCAGCCAGGTCTTGTACTTCGGATCGGTGATCGGCATGTCGGGCGGTCCGTCGCCATACGGCATCGCGGCGGTGATCTTGCCGCCGAGCACGCCGGCGTAGAACTCGAACGCCTCGCGGCACTGTCCCTGGAAGCTGAGGCTGGTGACGATCTGCATGCGGCATGTCTCCCTTTGTCGGCCGGCGCCGTGCCGAGCGTGGTTTGGGCGCGCTGTTTGGCAGGACCCGCCAAGCGGTTCCGGCGTCTTGCTCTTCGGCTATTAAGTTGATATCAACGTAGATTGAAACGAGAGTCAACGGCGCCGTGAGCCCATCCGTCGATCCGCCGTTTGCCACCACGATCCTGGTGCGCGACAGCTGCCTGTGCCTGCACGCGCAGCGCGCGGCGCGGGCGCTGGCGCGGCGGTTCGACGTCGCACTGGCGCCAGCTGGGCTGACCAGCGGGCAGTTCTCGCTGCTGATGTCGCTGAACCGGCCGGAGCCGCCGACGGTGGGCAGCGTCGCGGCGCTGCTGGCGATGGACCGCACCACGCTGACGGCGAACCTCAAGCCGCTACAGGGCAGGGGCTTGGTCAAAATCACAGTCGATCCCGACGATCGCCGTGCCCGCCGCCTGCATCTCACCGCCGCCGGACGTAAGGCGCTGGCCGCTGCCGTGCCGATCTGGCGGCAACTCCACGCCGCGATCGAAACCGAGCTGACCGATCCTGATCAGCTACGCAGCGAGCTGAATCGGTTGGCGCGTTAGTTCGTCGCACAGGGCCAGCACTGGAACTAATTTCATTGTTCCGGAAGTCGTTCGTCGGTTCGAAAAGTACCCTGCGCAGGCTCCGTAGCGGTACGTAGATGCTATTCTGATCGACAAGCGTAGAGTTGACGAAGCTGTGACGTCGTTGTCATGGCCTTTCGGCACAGCGGTGTGAACCAAACCCCGCTCTATCAATTGATGGATCAAGAGGGTATTCCGCATGCTCGTCAGTAAGAGACCGACGCGATTACTCGGAATGTTTCAGGCCCTGAGCTGGCTGCGCTCAGGCGCGTCGGCCTGTTCTGTGCCAGCGCCGACCCGGCCGCGCCCGGCGGCCCGCAAGCCGCGCTCCGCCCCCGTGGCCCCACGCGCGCGGACGCGCTAAACTGGTCTCGTGCTGATCGGCGTCATCTCGGATACTCACGGTCTGCTGCGGCCGCAGGCGCTGCGCCTGCTCGAAGGAGCCGATGCCATCATCCATGCCGGCGACATTGGCGATCCGGCCATCATCCCGGTGCTGCAGGCGCTGGCGCCGGTCACCGCCATCCGCGGCAATATCGATCGTGCCGCCTGGGCCCGCGGCTTCGCCGAGACGGAGCAGGTCGCGCTTGGCGGCCGTTCGATCTTCGTGCTGCACGACCTCAATACACTGTCGCGCGATCCTGCCGCCGAGGGCATCGACGTCGTCATCAGCGGCCATTCGCACGTCCCGAAGAATCGAGACGTGCGGCGGCGTGCTTTATCTCAACCCCGGCAGCGCCGGCCCGCGGCGCTTCAAGCTGCCGATCACGCTGGCGACGCTGCGCATCGCGCGCGGCGAGATGCGGGCTGAGATCCACGCGGTGGAAACCGCGAACTAATCGTCGCTCTGTAGCCCGGAAGCAGCGCAACGCAATCCGGGACTGCAGCTCTGCGTTATGCGGCCTTCCCGGATTTCGCTTCGCTGCATCCGGGCTACGCGCCTGCGGGGCTTGACCGCGCGCGTGCGAGCGCCAAAGAACACCGCACCCTCTGTCCCCAGCCAATCGGACCGCCGCGATGCCGCATCTCGTCATGGACTATTCGAACGATCACCTCGGCCGGGGCCGCATCGCGCCGCTGCTGGAGCAACTCGCCGCCACCGCCGCGGCGACCGGGGTGATGCAGGCTGCGGACATCAAGGCCCGCGCCCGCGGCTTCGACGACTACCTGGTCGGCGGCAAGCGCGACAGCTTTTTGCATCTGACGGTGTTCATGCTGGCCGGCCGCACGCCCGCCCAGAAGGTCGCGCTCAGCGTCGCGCTGCGCCAGACGCTGGTCGAGCATTGCCCCGACATCACCAGCCTCAGCGTCGATATCCGTGACATGGATCCGGATGCGTACAAGAAGCGGTTGAAAAGCGAGTAGGGCAACGCTCCCTCTTAGGGTGGGCAAAGCGCAGCGTGCCCACGCGCCACGGGCAGGATGCTGCGGACCGGCGACGTGGGCACGGCGCTGTGCGCCTTTGCCCACCCTACGATTGAGGAGCCGGCGCGACGCACCGGCTCCTCATCGGCTCAGGCTTCTTCGTCGAGCTCGGCCTGCTCGATGGCGGCCGGCATTTTGGCGACCGACATCAGCGTGCGGGCGACCTGGTTGAGGAGCTGATCGGCATTCTGCTCCTCGGCCAGCGAGGTGGAGAGCAAATCGACCAGGGCCGAGTGACGCAGCTGCTGGGCGAGATTGCGTGCCGTGGTGTAGGCGGAGATCTCGTAGTGCTCGACCCGCTGAGCGGCGCCGATCAGGCCGAGATCGGCGGCGGCGTCGGTTTTGTCCTCGCCTTGCGCCATCACCTCCTGGCCTTCTTCGACGAGGCCCATCATGCCCTTGCACGGCTTGGCGCGGTTCGGCGCGCCAAGCAGCGACAGGCATTCGGTGAGACGTTCGACCTGCAGCTCGGTCTCGTCCAGATGCAGCTCGAACAAATCGCGCAAGCGGTCGAACCGCGCGGCCTTGACCATCTTGGGCAGCGCCTTGAGCAGTTGCTTCTCGGCGTGGAGAATGTCGCGTAGCTCGTCGACCAGGAGCTCGTTCATTTCCTCGTCGCCGGGCAGCGGCGCGCTCTCGGCCTTGATCGGCGTCGCGGCGTCGTCGCCGGCGGCCTGCTGCAAAGCGGGCGAGGCGACGTATTCCCAATCGCCGCCCTCGTTCCACGGACCGCGGGTGTCGATCTCGCCTTCGTCGCCGCTGCCGGTCGAATCGTTGAAGAACTGATCGACCAGGCCCGGCGTCGGCGCGATCGCGCCGATCGAGAACGCCGGCTTCTTCATGCTTTCCAGCGCGGCGGCGAACGCCTTCATATGGGTGATCTCGCGCGTCATCAGGAACTGCAGCGCGTCCTTGGTGCCGGAATCGTCGCAGAAATTGATCAGCCGCTCGTAGACGATCTTGGCGCGGGCTTCGGCGGCGATGTTGCTGCGCAGATCGACGTCGAGCTCGCCGGTGATCTTCAGATAGTCCGCGGTCCAGGGATTGCCCTGCGAATTGAACAGATTGACGCCGCCGCCGCCGGCGATCGCGATGAGCGGATCAGCCTCCGCGGCCTGGCGGTCGAATTTCGACGGCTTCAGATGCATCCGCGCCAGGCAACCGACGACTTCGAGATGGCTGAGCTCTTCGGTGCCGATGTCCATCAACAGGTCCTTGCGGTCCGGGTCCTCGCAGTTGAGGCCCTGGATCGAATACTGCATCGCGGCCGCGAGCTCGCCGTTGGCGCCGCCGAACTGCTCGAGCAGCATGTTGCCGAAGCGAACGTCGGGCTCGTCGACACGTACGGTGAACATCAGTTTCTTGACGTGGTGATACATGGGCCGGCTTTCTGTGTCGGATTGATCAGGGCGCGGGAGTGTGGGCACAACCGCGTGCATTGCGCGGAGTTCCGACGCACGCGACATTCAAGAGCGCTTACCGATCGCGGCCGCCTTGTCGGCGTCGTACCACCACAGCGCCGGCAGGCCGGAGCGGGCGTATTTCGGCAGCGGCGCGTGGTTGAAGCGATCCCAGCGCGCGTAGCGCATGAAGCCGTAGGTGAATTGCGGCACCACGTAGAAATTCCACAGCAGCACGCGATCGAGCGCGCGGGTGGCGGCGACCAGTGAGGCGCGATCCTTGGCGTAGATCACCTTGTCGATCAGCGCATCGACGGCCGGGTTCTTGATGCCGATGGTATTGCGCGAGCCCGGAGTGTCGGAAGCGTGCGAGCCCCAGTATTCG
>NZ_BADD01000022.1 GCF_000333455.1 Rhodopseudomonas sp. B29 | reverse complement strand
GTTCGTGCTGGAGTTCAAGCAAAGCACCTTCCGCGCCCTCGGCGCGCTGGAGACCGAGCATCTCGCCGCGCTGGCGCAGCGCGGTTACCGGTTCTCGATCGACCACGTCACCGACCTGCGGTTCGAGCCGCGCGACCTCGCCGACCGCGGCGTGCGCTTCATCAAGGTGCCGGCAGCGTTGCTGCTCGATCCGCGCGAGCATCCCGCCTCCGACATCCATCCGGCGGATCTGTCCGACCTGCTCGGCCGCTTCGGCATCGACCTCGTCGCCGAGCGGATCGAGGGGGAACGCGCGGTGGTCGACCTGCTTGACTACGATGTGCGCTTTGGGCAGGGATTTTTGTTCGCAACGCCCCGGCCGCTGCGGCCCGAGGGCGCGGCCGCCCCGGCGCCTTCCGCGCCGGCCTCTGCCGCGCCGACTCAGCAGGATCGCATTCCCGACCATGACTCAGCCCAACCTCGGCAGGGCGTTCCGCCCATCCGGATCGATCCGCCGCGTGCGTCCGGCAACGCCGCTCTGGCACGGCGCGCTGCCGGGCCGGTCTGACGACCGTTTTTCCCGATGACGACTCTGCGGTTCGTCGAGCATCTGCGCGAGCTCGTGTCCGACGTCGACGTCGTGCTCAGCGACATCTGGGGCGTCGTGCACAACGGCCTTGAGTCGTTTCCCGAAGCCTGTGAGGCGCTGCGCACCGCGCGCACCGAGGGCCGCACCGTGGTGCTGATCACCAACGCGCCGCGCCCGGCGGATTCGGTGCAACGGCAACTGCGCAAGCTGCACGTACCGGACGACTGCTACGATGCCATCGTGTCGTCCGGCGACCTGACCCGCACCTATGTGTCGGAGCATCCGGGCCAGTCGGTGTTCTGGCTCGGGCCGGACCGCGACAACTCGATCTATCGCGGGCTCGATGCCCGGCTGACGCCGCTCGAGGAAGCCAACTACATCGTCTGCACCGGCCCATTCGACGACGAGACCGAGTCGGCCGAAGATTATCGCGACATGATGGGGCAGGCGCTGGCGCGCAAGCTGACGCTGGTCTGCGCCAATCCGGACATCGTGGTCGAGCGCGGCGACCGGCTGATCTATTGCGCCGGCGCGATCGCCGAACTGTATCGCGAGCTCGGCGGCGAGGTGATCTTCTACGGCAAGCCGCACCGGCCGATCTACGACCGCGCCATGGCGATCGCACAGGAGCGCCGCGGCGCGCCGACGCCGGCCGCCCGCGTGCTGGCGATCGGCGACTCGGTCCGCACCGACCTCAAGGGCGCGCAGGCGTTCGGCATCGATCTTTTGTTCGTCACCCGCGGCATCCACGCCGACGCCTTCGAAGGCATCGACCGCCTCGACAACGCGGCGATCCTCGAGCTGTTCGGCCACCCGCCGAAGGCGCTGACGCGCGAGTTGCGGTGGTAGTAAGCGGTTAGCGAGCCTCTCTTTTTGTCATTCCGGGGCGCAGTCCCTCACCTCTCCCCGCGTGCGGGGAGAGGTCGGCACGCATCGTCAGATGCGTGACGGGTGAGGGGGCGCATCCGCAAGGCCGAGCCGCTCAAACTCGCTGAAGCGCCCCCTCACCCCAACCCTCTCCCCCGCGCGCGGGGAGAGGGAGCGCGCTGTGCACAAACAAAAAACGCGCCCCTTGCGGAGCGCGTTTGCTAACTCGGTCGATGAAGCTCGGTTTACGCCGGGACGTGATCCGGGAACACCGCTTCGATCTTGGTCTTCAGCGTCGCGGCGTTGAACGGCTTGACGATGTAGTTGTTGACGCCGGCCTTCTTGGCGGCGATCACGTTCTCGGTCTTGGATTCCGCCGTGATCATGATGAACGGCGTGGTCGCCAGATTGGGATCGGCGCGCACTTCCTTGAGAAGGTCGTAGCCGGTCATCGGCTCCATGTTCCAATCGGAGATCACGAGGCCGTACTTCTTGGTCCGCATCTTGGCGAGCGCTTCGGAGCCGTCGGAGGCATCATCGATGTGCTCGAAGCCGAGCTGCTTGAGAAGATTACGAATGATCCGGATCATGGTGCTGTAGTCGTCCACCACCAGGACCGACATCGACAAATCCACCGCCATCTTCAACTCCCACCAGGCGCGGGCTGCAGAGCCGCGCCGATCGCCAAGACCTCTTCCGGCCGAGCCGGCACTCCCGCGATCCAGAACCCCGACCGCCGGACTATTCGCTGCACCCAGACCTAACATCGGGGGTTAAACAGCGCGTTAACCCCGGATCCTGGGCGCCGGAGGCGGAGCCTCAGGGATGTGGAGAAATTGAAGAAAGTCGTTGTGATCAAACGAATTCGGGAACCTGTGCCGGCTCGCGACTTGGTACTCTTACGTGGGTGAGCGTGCAGACGCGCGCGCGCCGCCAGTTGGCCCTGCAGCCGCGGGTTGTGCAGACGCCCCTCCCCTTCGCGGGCGAAGCCTATTAAGACCTCAGCGATGAATTATCGCCACGCCTTCCACGCCGGGAATTTCGCCGATGTCGTCAAGCACATCGTGCTGGCCCGAATCCTGACCTACCTGCAGGACAAGCCGGCGCCCTTCCGCGTCATTGACACCCATGCGGGAGCTGGTCTCTACGACCTCACCTCGGAAGAGGCGCAGCGCGGCGGCGAATGGACCACCGGGATCGCGCGGGCCTTGCAGGCTCGGTTTTCCGACAAGGCCGGTGAACTGATCGCGCCCTATCTGGACATCGTCCGCGCCTTCAACCCGAAGGCAGAGCTGGTTGCCTATCCGGGCTCGCCACTGATCACCCGCGCGCTGCTGCGGCCCCAGGACCGGCTGACCGCCTGCGAGATCGAGCCGACCGCGCGCAAGCGCCTGATCGATGCGCTACGCCGCGACACCCAGGCCCGCGTTGTCGATCTCGACGGCTGGCAGGCGCTCAGCGCTTTCCTGCCGCCGAAAGAGCGCCGCGGCCTGGTGCTGATCGACCCGCCATTCGAGCGCAAGGACGAGTTCGAGCGCATGGCGGACGGCTTCACCACCGCGCACGCGAAATGGCCGACCGGCATCTATCTGATGTGGTATCCGGTCAAGCAGCGCCGGGCCACCGAGGCGCTGGCGGACCATGTGGCCGGCCTGGCCGGCGGCGACGGCAAATGCCTGCGGCTCGAATTCAGCGTCGCACCGCAGCAGGACGATGGCGCCCTGATCTCGACCGGGCTGCTGATCGTCAACCCGCCCTGGACGCTGGCGAGCGAGTTGAAGATCATCCTACCCGAACTGGAGCGCCCGCTCGGCCGCGGCGGGGTCGGCCGATACCGCCTGGACATGCTCAAAGGCTGACTAATCAGCCGACGTACTTTCCAGGGCGCGAAAAGTCGCAACTCGGCCGTAGGCAATTGCGACAAAACCGTATTACACTGAATTTCATTGGACTGGCTTTACGTTCCGCTTCCGCGAATGGGGGCGGCGGAGTGACAAGGCCGCTAAGCGATTACTTTGAGGACCGGCATGACGACCGGTCCCGCTCCCGGCCGAGCGATCCGACCGCGCACTGCCAGGGCCGTGCCGACGCGCTTGACGCGCATCGGAAAGCCGAGGTGGGAGGAGTTTCCGGAATGGCAATGACGGGAACGGTCAAGTTCTTCAACGGAGAACGCGGCTACGGGTTCATCAAACCCGACGACGGCGGGCGCGACGTGTTCGTGCACATCCCCGCAGTCGAACGCGCAGGCTTGAAGGATTTGACCGAGGGACAGCGCATCACATTCGAGGTCGAACCCGACAAGAAGGGCAAGGGGCCAAAGGCGGTCAATCTGGTGGTGTCCTGAGCGTAGCCGGCGGAGCCTGAGCAGCTAAGCCGACTCACAGCGGGTCGAGGATGTGCGGTTGGGCGGCGCCGGGATGGTGCTCGTCAGCTGACGTGCACCTAATTATTGGCTAAGCGGGCGATCAGTTTGCGCGTCGTCGCTTCCAGTTCGTTGTTGCGTCATGGCCTTGTAGTCATGGCGTGAAGGATGTGCGCGCCTCCGCCCGAGCCAGTGTGCGTGCGGCCCGGCAGATAGCGAGCGGCCAGCCGGCCGCTGTCGTAATCGTCGGTGGTGACGAAGCCGATCTGTGCCAGCTTCGCTGCAAGATCGGCCGGCTGAAAATGGCTGAGCAGGCGTTCGCCAGCAGCGGCAACCCGGGCTTCGAGCGCCGCGCGCGCGGCGCGGCCATCCTGCGACGCGATGGCTTCGGCCGGCGCCGAATAGTCGAACACCACCTCGGCGCCGCCGGGCAAACCGGCGATGAAGCGGAGCGTCGCGAAGATCGCGTCTTCGGTGAGATAAGGCACGACGCCCAGCCAGGTGAAGAACGTCGGCCGGTCCGGATCGTGGCCGGCTTCCAGCAGTCGATCTGCCAGCATGTCGCGCTCGAAATCGACCGGCACATAACGCAGCGTCGCCGGCGCCGCAATCCCGGCACGGGCGAGTTGATCGCGCTTCCATTGCTGCGTGGCGGGGTGATCGACCTCGAAGACTGTCAGCCGGTCCGCGATCGGCGAGCGGTAGGCGTAAGTATCAAGTCCGGCGCCCAGCACGACGAGTTGAGCTACGCCACGCGCGGCCGCGGCGGTGAGCAGATCCTCGGCGAGCCGGCTGCGCATCGCGATGAACCAGCGCAGTCGCTGGCGCCCCGGCTCGTCCGCCTCGGCCCGCAGTTGGTCGGCGTCGGCCCCAAGGATGCGCAACGCCAGCGGATCGGAAAAGATCAGCCCTCCATCGACGATCTGATGCGCCGCGCGTAGCGACGCGGCGCCCCATGCGGTGCGGCTCGGCTGACCAGTTTGCATGTATGGAGGCTACGGCAGAAAGGGTGGAGTGTCGACACGCGTCCGTCGTGCGGCCAGCCATGCACGCGTGACGTCAAACGAAAAATCCCGGCCCAAAGGGCCGGGAGTTGTTCGTGCAGTTTCTTGAGGTCGCGAAGCGGAAATCGAGACCGTTAGAAGTGATAGTTGATGCCGGCGCGGACCACGCCGAAATGGTAGGCGTTCGGCACGCCGGTGATGGCGAAATTGTTTTCCGGCAGGCTGACGTAGAGATACTCGATCTTGGCGCTGATCTTCGGCGCGAAGGCGTATTCGACGCCGGCACCCAGCGTCCAGCCGGCCCCGGTGTGGCTTTCGGTGGTCAGCAGGCTGGTCTGGCCCTTGAGCTGGCCGAAGGCGAAACCGCCGGTGCCGTAGAACAGCAAATCGTTCATCGCGTAGCCGACGCGGCCGCGCACGGTGCCGAACCACGGGTTCGAGAACTTCCACGGCGCGAAAGTGTCATCCGCATTGGTGAACTGCAGATCGCCTTCGAGACCGAAGACGATGTTGCTGCTCTGCCAGTTGAAGCCGCCCTGCACACCACCGGTGAAGCCCGACGGCTTGGTGATGTTGTTGGTGACGTTACCGAAGCTGTAGCCCAGATTGCCGCCCAAATACGGGCCAGCCCAGCTGAAGCTGTTGAGCGGTTATTGACGGTTAAGGCGCCCGCGGCC
>NZ_BADD01000023.1 GCF_000333455.1 Rhodopseudomonas sp. B29 | reverse complement strand
GCTTTGTCCGGGGGGGAATAGTTGAAAGACGATAATGCCGCGCAACTGCTTGCCACCGTGATGCAGTGGGCCGACCCTGACACAATTCAAGCGCGCGTACCAAGTCTCCAACTCTTGGCCGACTATAAGTACGATCAGTACCAGAGGTATGGGCCGGGTCGACGGTTTGTAGAAAGTCTGGCGCTGTGGCTGGTGCAGTTCGAGGAAGCAGATCGAGCTACCGCTCTTTCATTAGTGCAAGATAGGCTGGTCTTCATATCTGAGGCAGAAATCGCTCATCTGGTATCTTTGGCCTATCCTGACGTAATTGTCCAAGAGCGACTTCGCCTTGTTGCTGAGGAGAACGATATTGCTGCCTACCGCGTCGGACGGTTGATCAAACATCCGCGCTTTGAAGAGCTTCGCTTGAGGTCGCTTTATCTTGGTCTTAGCGACGGAGCTCATACGAATGATCTTCGACGCGCCAGTTATGGCGCTATAAGCAATGAGCAAATCTGGCAAGCCTATGAGTTAGGCGAGGCTAAGGCAGATGATATGTTGCGTGAACTCCGAATAGCGTTAGCAAGCTCCGGGCGAATTGCAAACCTTCCCGGGGACCTCAAAATGAAAGAAAACGAGCGTTTCAGTCTCGTGTGGCTTGTTGATGACTTCTCTGGGAGTGGTAATACGTATATCCGCTTCGATAGTAAGGAAAAGCGCTTCAAGGGAAAGATTAAGAAAATCTATGACATGGTCCTGGATGGCGGGCTTGTAGATCCGGATTATTATGAAGTCTATTTGCTGCTCTACGTCGCTACTCGGCAGGCAATTGATCATATCGAGTATTGGACGGAGCGATTTACGTCAGAGCGAGGTCTCAAGCCGCTGCGTCTTCATGTTCTTCACCCAATCGAAAAGGATGTAGCTCTCTCTGAAGCTAGCGATCGCGATATTGTCAAGATGCTCGAGACGCCCCGCTATTACGATGAGCGCGCATCTGACCGTCACATCGCGATTGGAGGGACCGCCGATGCTCGATTTGGATTTGCCGATTGCTCTTTGCCGCTTGTTCTGTCCCACAATACGCCGAACAACTCAGTCTATGCATTTTGGGGGCCCGAGGAGTACTCCTTTTTTGGGCTGTTTCCTCGTGTGAGTCGTCATAGAGAGAGCTGATGGCCTATCGAGCAAATCCATTTCTTGAACGAATGTCAGAGCGTACAACGTCTGACCAGGAATTCGTGCAACTCTTTGCACCGAAGATACTAGAGAAGCTACATGAAGATTGTTTTGAGGGGGCGGTGCATATCTTCCATAGCCCGCCTGGAGGCGGCAAAACCACCATTCTGCGGGCGTTCACTCCTAGCGCGCTTCGTGCTTTCTGGCATGCGCGCCATGTACAAGCTGAAACTTACCGACAATTAGTAGATCGGGGCGTAATAGACGATCATCTGGGGCCACAAGTCCTATCTGTCCTTCTTTCCTGCGCAGCTGGTTATGCGGACCTTCCTCCAGGCGCGTCGGCAGTAAATGAAGGGTTGTTCCGCGCGCTCCTGGATTGTCGCGTTGTCTTGCGTACGCTCCGTAGCATCACCGATCTAATCGGTGGTCCTGCTCAAACCATTCTCCAGTCGCTTCAACTTGAATATGACGCGTCGTTAGTGGACCTCAACTCGATCCCCGCAGAAAAGAGCGCAATCGAGATGTTGAAATGGGCCGAGGGGCGGGAGCGGCTGATATATAGTCAGCTCGACGATATGGCCCCCGCGCCCGGCGCAAAGTTGCCCGTGGATGTACGGTTTGAGTCGCTGCTTTGGCTTCAGGCTGTGCGATTCGTGTATGAAGGAAAGGCTGTAGCGCCGAAACGACTACTTATGATTGACGATATTCAACGACTTAGAAAGAGCCAGCGCGCTCTTCTGATTGATGAAATCGTTACCTTGCGCCCAACAATTCCGGTCTGGATGGCTGGTAGAAGCATAGCATTTGCAGGCGACTTTCTGTCCCAAGGAGTTCGGGAGGGTAGAGATGTAAGGGAGTACTCGCTCGAGGAACTATGGGGAGGCGGGCGCGGTAGCCAGTTCGTGGTGTTTGCCGAGAATATTCTGGATCGCCGCTTTAAGCTGCAGCAGGCAGTTCCCGGAACTTCTTTCAAGCAATATCTGGCTGAAAATCTCACTCCTGGCGAGCTTGAAGGTGCATATTCAGAGGCGTGCAAGCGTTTCGGGGAAAGTACCAAATCTCTTCGGAGCAACATCCGTTATTCTGAGTGGATTCGTGCCGCCGAGTTGGAGCCCGACATTCTCGATTTGGACGCGTTAGTGGATCTTTATACGACTCGCATACTCATTGAGCGTGATAGAGCAAGTAGACAACTTTCGCTCGAGTTGACTCCGCTCTCAGCGGGGGAGCTGGAGGAGAGGGATAGTTCATCAACGAGTGGGGCCGCGGAAATCTTCTTAAATTTCGAGCTGAAGGTGCCTTACTATTTTGGGATCGAGCGCGTTTGTGCTATGGCGACTAACAATGTTGAGGAATTGCTTTCGCTCGCGGCCGCTCTTTACGACGGAATGAAAGCGAAACAGATTCTGCGCAGACAAGCTGATCCACATCTGCTTCCGCGTGAACAAGAGAAGCGGCTCAGGGAGGTCGCTACTCGTAGACTGGAGTTCATACCCCGTAGTCACTCGGAGGGCGCAAACGCACAGAGACTTTTGGAATCAATCGGAATCTTCTGCAAAGAGCGGACGTTTCTGATGAATGCACCATACGCTCCAGGAGTAACGGGGGTTCGCTTATCGGCAACCGAGATCACTAAAATTCAGCGGCTTTCCAAGGCTCCCGGATCTGTATTGTCGTTACTTAAGAAGGTGATGGCCGAGTGTACAGCGGAAAATCTTCTTGTGGCGCGAGACAGCAACGCCAGCACTTCGCGTGAGAGTGGTACGGTCTTCTATTTGAATCGGACGCTGTGTGCTCATTTTGGACTGCCGTTGCAGTATGGTGGCTGGCAGGATGTGTCGGCTCATACTCTTGTTGAGTGGATGGATAGGGGGCTGCAGCCAAGCCGTGCCCTAGGCCTTGAGGTCTTTCGATGATCTGGGACAATTACGTCTTTCGCAGAGGTGTTGCTGTCGAAGAGCTTTGGGACCAGCTCTTCATAGATAGGAAGAGGAGTGGAAAACCTCTAAAGCTGCTGTACGTCACTGGAAGAGGCTTTGATGTTCGGGCCAATGCAGTGCTGTCGAAATTCGTCAATCGACTCGTTGCGTCAGGTTGCTCTATCAAAAGTGCGGAATTGTTGCTCGTTGGCTTCTCTGGATACAATCTTTCCAAGGATCTCCACGTTCAGACATCAAAGAACGAAGCGGAATTGCGGGCTGCTTTTGACGAAATCGGTAGCTCAAAGACGATCGTAATTGGTGCCTCGGTTGAGGGCGAGGAGGATGTTAGCTCGACGATCGCGCTTAGGCGTGGTGCGGATGAAGTTCTTCGTAACGTTTCCGACCACACGGACATTGTACTGGATGTAAGCTCGCTGCCTCGCGTTGCCTATCTGACGATTTTGCTGGCGTTGCTGGCGAAAATAATCCCCGATCGCGGAAGTGGCGATGGATTGCATGCAAAGGGGGTATCTCTTCAGGTTCTTGTGGCGGAGGATGCTGCACTAGATAGCACGATTAGCTCGGAGGATCCTGCAAATGAATTAACCATGATCCCCGGGTTCTCTGAGGCTCTGCAATCTGAGGCGCAGACGGATGAGCCATTGGTGTGGTTTCCTGTGCTCGGCGAGAACAGACTTGCACAGATTATGAAGTTGGAGTCTGAAATCCCGGAATGGGCTGAGATTTGCCCTGTGCTCCCTCATCCGTCGCGAAATCCGCGACGAGGTGACGACCTTTTGGTTGAATATGAGAGTGTGTTGTTTGCAAAGAGAGATACGCCATTAAGTAACATTCTTTATGCTAACGAGACGCACCCCTTTGAGGCTTATCGACAGCTGTTTTCGGCGATGGTGCGATACCGTAAGACGATGAGTGTTATCGGCGGTTGCCGCATTGTTGTGACGCCATTAGCTAGTAAGCTGATTACTGTTGGAACTGCTCTCGCTTGTTTCGAGATGAAGGTTGAATCCGCTCTGCATCGGTCGAGTGTGGCTATTCCATATGCTGAGCCGAAAAGATATGAGGCGTCTGTGCAAATGATGCTTGATTCGAGGCCTGTTATCTCGTCGCTGATACTCACTGGTGAGGCATATTTAGAATCGTGAGGTGCGAGAGATCTTGACTGGACGTTGTTTGTTGGGCGAGCGCCTGTGAAGGTTGCGTGCGGCACCTACCTCCTCCGCCTCGGCCCCCTCCGCACCACCTCCCGCTCCGGCGGCGTGTGCGCATCCTCCAGCAGCGCCATCGCTTCCGCGGGGATGCGGCCCAGATCGACGCCGCCGGCGCGCATGCGGGCGAGGGCGGTGCGGATGGCGGTTTCGCGATCGGGCCAGTCGCGTTCGGTGCGTGGGGCGGGGCCGGGTATGCCCGGGCGGCCGCGGCCTTTCTGGGTGAGGCGCGCCATGCGCAGCACCTGCATGGCTTCGATCAGGCGATCGAGATCGACCGTGGGTGACTGCCACAGTTCGTCGACGCAGCGCTCGGCGAGCTGATGCAGCTTGATGCCGAGCATGCGCAGCTTGAGGCGACGGCCAGCGCGCGCGCTCGGGACCAGGTCGGAGGCGCAGGGGGCGAACGGGTGACGCTTCCAGCCGCCCTCGCGCGCCCAGCGCCCGACGGTGCCGGCGCTGACGCCGGTCTTCGCCTCGATCTGCTTGTGGGTCAGCGTGGTCTGCTCGATCAGCCGGCGCACGGCGGCGACGGTCGCGTTGGTGTGCAGCCGCTTGCAGCCTTTGGGCCGGCCGCCCGGAACGGGCGGCGGTCCGTCGCCGAGCGCCACTGTGGCCAGCCGCTCGGAGGTGTCGATGACGCGAATGGGGGAGGGAAAGAGCGGGAAGCGCATGACTGTCTCCTGCGGAGCTGAACGTCATTCGCCTCTAAGAATATATACCTAGTATCCCGTGCGCAAGGCTGGCCGGGCGATTCGGACTTTGGGCCGCTCCGCCGACAGCGGGCGGCTCGCCGCTATCCCGAGGCAGGTGTCAAAAACGAAAATGCCCGGGACCAGCCCGGGCATCATCAGGTCTGCAACCAAAGGCCGGGCTGAACGCGCCGAACGGCGCCGCCCGGCAAAGTCCGACTCAGGTCCCCGCCTTCACCGCGGCGACCGCCTGGGCGTAAAATTCGCCCATCTTGGTGCGGAGTTCGACTTCGGTCATCGAGATGTCCTTGTCGCCGAGGTCCTTCATGACCTTGCGGACGACGTCGGCGTCGCCGGCTTCCTCGAGGTCGGCCACGACCACTTCCTTGGCGTAGGCGGCGGCGGCATCGCCGGACAGGCCGAGCTTTTCGGCGATCCACAGGCCCAGCAGCTTGTCGCGGCGGGCTTCTGCCTTGAATTTCTGCTCCTCGTCGAGCGCGAACTTCCTCTCGAAGCCTTCTTCGCGCTTGTCGAACGTGGTCATGACTGGCTTTTCCGATTTTCTGGCGCGCGCGGGCAAATCCGGCGCCGGTTTGCGGTGGGCAGGTTCGATGCCTAGATATCCAGCCTCACCGGTTAACACAACTCCGCAGATGATCGCATGCGAAGGGGTAAAACTGGTGCGGGGGCGGCCGGGTCGATTGTGCCGGGCGGCCCAATCAGCTAGGTTGCGGCGAGGCTGGTTCTCGTTCTGTTTCCTCGTCCAGACCTCTTCGGCAGCTCCGGCGCGGGCCGCATTCGACAGACGGAGCCTCACTAATCCCATGGATTTCAACAAGACACGGTACATCCCCATGAGCCGGCGACGTCGCATCTACGAAGGCAAAGCCAAGGTGCTGTATGAAGGGCCCGAACCCGGAACCCTGATTCAGCACTTCAAGGACGACGCCACCGCGTTCAACGCGAAGAAGCATCAGGTGATCGAGGGCAAGGGCGTCCTCAACAACCGGATCTCGGAGTACCTGTTTCAGCACCTCAACGACATCGGGGTGCCGACTCACTTCATCCGCCGGCTCAACATGCGCGAGCAGCTGATCCGCGAGGTCGAGATCATCCCGCTCGAAGTCGTGGTGCGCAATGTCGCGGCCGGCTCGCTGTCGCAGCGGCTCGGCATCGAGGAGGGCACCCAGCTGCCGCGCTCGATCATCGAGTTCTACTACAAGAACGACCAGCTCAACGACCCGATGGTCTCCGAGGAGCACATCACCGCGTTCGGCTGGGCGACGCCGCAGGAGATCGACGACGTCATGGCGCTGGCCATCCGCGTCAACGATTTCCTCACCGGGTTGTTTCTGGGCATCGGCATCCGCCTCGTCGACTTCAAGATGGAATGCGGCCGGCTGTTCGAAAACGAAATGATGCGGATCATCGTCGCCGACGAGATCTCGCCGGATAGTTGCCGGCTGTGGGACATCAAGTCGAACGAGAAGCTCGACAAGGACCGCTTCCGCCGCGATCTCGGCGGCCTGCTCGAGGCCTACACCGAAGTCGCCAAGCGCCTCGGCATCCTGATGGAAAACGAGCGCCCGGCGGGTTCGGGCCCGGTGCTGGTGAAGGGCTAAGGCGCGTCCGTTCTCCGCGGCCGTCATCCTGAGGTGCGAGCGCTAGCGAGCCTCGAAGGATGACCGCCACGGGCACGGTGCGCGCAGCCACCCTTCGAGGCACGGCTTCGCCGGGCACCTCAGGGTGACGCCGAGTGAGTTGATGGAGTTTTCCGGGCTGCTCCGCCGCGCGCCCGGCATGACGAGGGGACGATGAAAGCTCGCGTAACGGTCACATTGAAAAACGGCATCCTCGATCCGCAGGGCAAGGCGATCGAGGGCGCGCTGAAGTCGCTCGGCGTCGCCGGCATCGCCAGCGTCCGCCAGGGCAAGGTGTTCGACATCGAGCTCGCCGCCGATGCCGACAAGGCCAAGGCCGAAGCCGCCCTGAAAGACGCCGCCGACAAGCTGCTGGCGAACACCGTGATCGAGAATTATCGCGTCGAGGTGCTGTAGTTAGCGACGAGGGTGCGATGGCCGAGGTGACCAACGAGCAGATCTACCAACTGGCGTTGAACATTCTAGGCGATCTCAGCAAGCTCGAAGCCAAACTCGACGATATGTCGCGCGATTGTCGAGAGCTTAATCGCGAATTGTCCGAACCATTCTTCTACATGCTTCCGTTCGTCGAAGACGGTGGCCGAGTGCAATAAGCGATCTTTCCCTCTCCCCTTGTGGGAGAGGGTGGCGAGCGAAGCGAGCCGGGTGAGGGGTCGGCACTTCGCAGGGACGCAAACCCCTCACCCGGTCCTCATGTCGCAAGCGACATTCGGACCACCCTCTCCCACAAAGGGGAGAGGGAAGAAGCAGGGCTTTGCTACGATGAAATCCGCCGTCCTCGTCTTCCCCGGCATCAATCGCGAGCGCGACATGGCGCGCGCGCTCAAGCTCGTCTCCGGCCAGGAGGCGAAGATGGTGTGGCATGCTGACACCGAGCTGCCGAAGGGCACCGACCTCGTCGTCGTGCCGGGCGGCTTCTCCTATGGCGATTACTTGCGCTGCGGGGCGATCGCGGCGCGGGCACCGGTGATGGATGCGGTGCGCAAGTTTGCCGCGGGCGGCGGCCTGGTGCTCGGCGTCTGCAACGGCTTTCAGATTTTGTGCGAGTCCGGCCTGTTGCCGGGCGTGCTGATGCGCAATGCGCGGCTGAAGTTCATCTGCCGCGACGTGCACCTGCGCGTCGAGCGCGCCGACTCACCGTTCACCCGCGGCTACAAGGCCGGACAGGTGATCAAGGTGCCGGTGGCGCACGGCGAAGGCAACTACGAAGCCGACGAAGAGACGGTCCAGCGCCTCGAAGGCGACGGCCGCGTGCTCTATCGCTATTGCTCGCCGGAAGGCGAGATCGGCGAGAGCCACAACATCAACGGCGCTGCCGCCTCGATCGCCGGCATCGTGAGTGAGCGCGGCAACGTCCTCGGCATGATGCCGCACCCGGAAAACCACGTCGAACCGATCATGGGCTCGACCGATGGGCGTGGGCTGTTCGAAGGTCTGGCGGCGCATCTCGCCAAGGCGGCGTAGTTAGTTAGAGCGCCGGCGCCGTATGCCGCGTCATTGCCGGGCTCGACCCGGCAATCCATCTTTTCCAAAAATCCTTGTCCGCGCTCCGCGCGATGGATGCGCGGGTCAAGCCCGCGCATGACAGCCTCTCTTTCGTCATTCCGGGGCGCGCGTAGCGCGAGCCCGGAATCCATAGCCCCTGTATTTATGATTGATGTGCAGCGCGGCTCCGCCGTGCGCTGCCGCGAGTCCAGGGGCTATGGATTTCGGACTTGCGCGCTTTGCGCGCAATCCGGAATGACTAAGGAGGGGGGTTGTTCGTCACTTCGTGATTCCGGGTTCGCGGGCTGCGCTCGCGCCCCGGAATGACTCGCTAGTGACTCTCCGCCACTTCCGTCTCCGGCACTCTCCGCTTCACGCGCTTGATCGTCCCGGAGAACGTGAACAGCGGCCGCGCGCCGCTCTTCAGAATTCCGCGGACGAAGATCAGTGACTTGCCGGCGCGGGTGACTTCGCCGGTGGCTTCGATCAGTTCGCCTTCGAATGCGGCGTCGAGGAATTCAGCGCCGAACGCGACGGTGACGCCGCGGCCTTGCAGCTCCTTGCGGGCGATGGCGAACAGGCAGTAATCGGCGAAGGTCATGAAGCAGCCGCCGTGCACGGCCTTCATGCCGTTGAGGTGCTTCTTCTCGACGCGGAAGGCGCAGCGCACCGAACCGTCGTCATCGACGCGGTGCCAGAACGGGCCGTTGTGGCTCTCGAACGTATCGCGGCTCCAGGTGCACCAGCCCTTGAATTCGCCCTCGGTGGCGACGACGAGATCGGGGCGGCCCGGACGGGTGACATTTTCCTGCACGTGAAATCATCCTTTGGTCGTGTGCCGTCCATAAATCCGATGCCGCGCCGCAATGCAAACGGCGCCCGTGCGCTGCCGCCCTGCGTTCAATTGACACGGCGCAATGGGCGGCCTTCGCTGCGCTGTATACCCTCTGCGGCCTTCCAAAACGGACGCCCCAGGGAGAACCAAATGAGCGACCAGATCAAGTACGTGCTGGACGAGGAGAACATCCCGAAGTCCTGGTACAACCTCAACGCCGACTTCCCGACGCCGATGCCGCCGGTGCTGCACCCGGGCACGCATCAGCCGGTCGGCCCGAGCGATCTGGAGCCTCTGTTTCCGATGGAGCTGATCCTCCAGGAAGTCGCGACCGAGCGCTACATCGACATTCCCGAGCCGGTGCGCGACGTCTTCCGGATGTGGCGTCCGGCGCCGCTGATCCGCGCGCGCCGCCTCGAGCAGGCGCTCGGCACGCCGGCCAAGATCTACTTCAAGTACGAAGGCGTCTCACCCGCGGGCTCGCACAAGCCGAACACCGCGGTGCCGCAGGCGTGGTACAACAAGCAGGCCGGCATCAAGAAGCTGTCGACCGAGACCGGCGCCGGGCAGTGGGGCTCGTCGCTGGCGTTCGCCGGCTCGCTGTTCGGGCTCGATGTCCTCGTCTTCCAGGTTCGCGTCTCCTACGACCAGAAGCCGTATCGCCGCGCGCTGATGGAAACCTACGGCGCGCGCTGCATCGCGTCGCCGTCGACCGAGACCGACTCCGGCCGCGCGATTTTGGCGAAGACTCCGAACAGTCCCGGCTCGCTCGGCATCGCGATCTCCGAGGCGGTCGAAGTCGCCGCGAAGAATCCGGATATCAAGTACGCGCTCGGCTCGGTGCTCAATCATGTCATGCTGCACCAGACCATCATCGGCCAAGAAGCGATCAAGCAGTTCGAGCTGGCGGGCGACGATCCCGACGTGGTGATCGGCTGCGCCGGCGGCGGCTCCAATTTCGCCGGTCTCGCATTCCCGTTCCTCGGCCTGCAGCTCCGCGGCGGCCGCAAGCGGCGCATCATCGCGGTCGAGCCGGCGGCGTGCCCGACGCTGACGCGTGGTACTTACGCCTATGATTTCGGCGACACCGCGCATCTCACGCCGCTGGTGAAGATGCACACGCTCGGCTCGACCTTCATGCCGCCCGGTTTCCACGCCGGCGGCCTGCGCTATCACGGCATGAGCGGGATGGTGTCGCACGCCTACGAGCTCGGCCTGATCGAGGCGCGCGCCTATCAGCAGGTCGGCTGCTTCGACGCCGGCGTGCAGTTCGCCCGCCTTGAGGGCATCGTGCCGGCGCCGGAATCGACCCACGCGGTGCGCTGCGCGATCGACGAGGCGCTGCGCTGCAAGGAAGAGGGCAAGGCGGAAACCATCCTGTTCAACCTGTCCGGCCACGGCCATTTCGACATGCAGGCCTACATCAACTACTTCGAAGGCAAGCTGGTCGATCAGGACTACGACGAAGCCGATCTCGCGACCGCGCTGGCGGGTCTGCCGGCGGTGGCGGCATAGGCCACCAGCACAACGTCATCCTGAGGCGCCGCCGCGCAGCGGCGGCCTCGAAGGATGAGCCACGGCACGCGCTGCCGCATCCTTCGAGGCTCGCCCTTGCGGGCGAGCTCCTCAGGATGACGGCGCCCAGCCCAAACAACGTCATGCCCGGGCTTGACCCGGGCGTCTACGTTCCGAGGCACAGCGCGCGTGGCCGTGGATGGCCGGGTCAAGCCCGGCCATGACGGTCGTGGGTTATGTTTTGCATCATCAAAGGCTTACCGGCGTGCCATAGCGTCCCGCGCCATCCCCAGCCCCGCAGAAAACCCTTTCCCCTACGGGCCGATGTTCCTACATAACAGCCAGCCGTGCCGGCCCCTCCGGCGCGATGAGGAATTGCGCCGACATGTCCGCTCCCGAGCCGAAGATCACCCCGGAACTGATCGCCAGCCATGGCCTCAAGCCGGACGAATATCAGCGCATTCTCGATCTGATCGGGCGTGAGCCGACTTTCACCGAACTCGGCATCTTCTCGGCGATGTGGAACGAGCACTGCTCGTACAAATCCTCGCGCATCCACCTCAAGGGGCTGCCCACCAAGGCGCCGTGGGTGCTGCAGGGGCCGGGCGAGAACGCCGGCGTCATCGACATCGGTGACAATCAGGCGGTGGTCTTCAAGATGGAGAGCCACAACCACCCGAGCTATATCGAGCCGTATCAAGGCGCCACCACCGGCGTCGGCGGCATCCTGCGCGACGTTTTCACCATGGGGGCGCGGCCGATCGCCTGCCTTAATGCGCTGTCGTTCGGCGATCCGAAGCATCCCAAGACGCGGCACCTCGTCGGCGGCGTCGTCGCCGGTGTCGGCGGCTACGGCAATTCGTTCGGCGTGCCGACGGTCGGCGGCCAAACCCGGTTCCACACCCGCTACGACGGCAACATCCTGGTTAACGCCATGGCGGTCGGCCTGGCCGATGCCGACAAGATCTTCCTCGCCGCCGCCTCGGGCGTCGGCATGCCGATCGTCTATCTCGGCTCCAAGACCGGCCGCGACGGCATGGGCGGCGCCACCATGGCGTCGGCCGAGTTCGACGAGGGCTCGGAGGAGAAGCGCCCGACCGTGCAGGTCGGCGACCCCTTCGCCGAGAAGCTGCTGCTCGAAGCCTGTCTCGAAATCATGGCCAAGGACTGCGTCATCGCCATCCAGGACATGGGCGCGGCCGGGCTGACGTGTTCGGCGGTGGAGATGGGCGCCAAGGGCGACCTTGGTGTCGAGCTCGATCTCGACGCGGTGCCGACCCGCGAGACCGGCATGACCGCCTACGAGATGATGCTCTCCGAAAGCCAGGAGCGCATGCTGATGGTGCTGAAGCCGGAGAAGGAAAAGGAAGCCGAGGACATCTTCCGCAAATGGGGCCTCGACTTCGCGATCGTCGGCTACACCACGCCGACCAAGCGCTTCGTGGTCAAGTATGGCGGCCAGGTGAAGGCCGACCTGCCGATCAAGGAGCTCGGCGACGAGGCGCCGCTGTATGACCGCCCGTGGGTCGAAAGCCCGAAGCTCCCGGTGATCCACGCCCGCGACATCAACGCGCCGATGGGCGCGGCCGAGGCGCTGGAGAAGCTGCTGGCGACGCCGGACCTGTGCAGCAAGCGCTGGGTCTGGGAGCAGTACGACCACGTCATCGGTGGCAACACGCTGCAGCGCCCCGGCGGCGACGCCGCGGTGGTGCGCGTCGAGGATGGCCCGAAAGGCCTCGCGCTCACCGTCGACGTCACGCCGCGCTATTGCGAGGCCGATCCGTTCGAGGGCGGCAAGCAGGCGGTGGCCGAAGCCTATCGCAACATCACCGCGGTCGGCGGCAAGCCGCTGGCGATCACCGACAACCTCAATTTCGGCAATCCGGAGCGGCCCGAAATCATGGGCCAGCTGGTCGGCTGCCTGAAGGGCATCTCGGAAGCCTGCATCGCGCTGGACTCGCCGATCGTCTCCGGCAACGTCTCGCTCTACAACGAGACCTCGGGCCGCGGCATCCTGCCGACTCCGTCGATCGGCGGCGTCGGCGTGCTTGATGATTTCACCAAGTCGGCGACGCTCGCCTTCAAGGCCGAAGGCGAGGCGATCCTGCTGATCGGCGAGACCAAGGGCTGGCTCGGCCAGTCGGTGTACTTGCGCGAGATCTGCGGCCGTGAAGAAGGCGCGCCGCCGCCGGTGGATCTCGCCTGCGAGAAGCGCCACGGCGACGTCGTCCGCGGCATGATCCACGCTGGCACCGTGACAGCGGTGCACGACGTCTCCGACGGCGGCTTGCTGGTCGCGCTCGCCGAGATGGCGATCGCCGGCAACATCGGCGCCTCGCTCGATGCGCCCCCCGGCGAGACCGTGTCGCACGCCTGGTGGTTCGGCGAGGATCAGGGCCGCTACGTCGTCACCGTGAAGCAGGACGACCTGCTGGGTACGCTGTCGAAGCTGAAAAACGTCGGCGTGCCCTGCGTGCAGCTCGGCACCACCGGCGGCCACACTTTGAAGATCGAAGGCGAGCGCACGGTCGATATCAAGGCGCTCCGCCATGCGCACGAGCATTGGCTGCCGGACTACATGGCGGGGAAGGCGTAGTTCGTTCGGGTTTTGAGCCTCGTCATTGCGAGGAGCACCCGGATCGGCGCTTTGCGCCGTCCGGGCACAGGTTCCGCGACGAAGCAATCCACGCTCCACGCGTGGCGCTGGATTGCTTCGCTTCTCTTGCAATGACGGTGGAGGTCATTCCGGGGCGCGAGCGCAGCTCACGAACCCGGAATCCCGGCCACTCGCGTCAACCTCTCCCCGTCATTCCGGATTGCGCGCGTAGCGCGCAAGTCCGGAATCCATATCCCCTGGCCTCGCCGTGGAGCACGGCGTGAAAAGCGCCCTGCCTAAGTAACAAGTCTCAGGGGTGATGGGGTGGACGGCCCCCGACGGCATCGCATTGTGCCAGATTGAGGTTGTTGCAAACTTCAAACGAGGGAGCCGTCCGTGAACGAGATTATCCGCATTGGGATGGATACGTCGAAGCATTTCTTTCAGCTGCACGGGGTCGGCGCCGACGAGCGCGTGGTACTGCGCAAGAAGCTGCGGCGCAGTCAGATGCTGGCGTTTTTCGCAGGTTTGCCGCCAACAGCGATCGGGATCGAGGCCTGCGGTGCATCGCATCATCTGGCGCGGACCCTCAGCGGGCTCGGCCATACGGTGAAGCTACTCGCGCCGCAACACGTCAAACCCTACGTCAGCCGTAACAAGAACGATGGGCGCGATGCTGAGGGCCTGTGCGAGGCGATGAGCCGGCCGCGGATGGAGTTTGTGCCGGTGAAGACCGCCGAACAGCAGGCCGGATTGATGCTGCTCGGCGTGCGCCAACAGTTGATCGCGCGGCGCACCCAGCTGAGCAACGCGATCCGCGGCTACGCGGCGGAGTTCGGGCTGATCGCGCCGTGCGGGCTTCACAAGATCGAACCGTTGCTGGCGCGGATCGCGCAGGACGAGACGGTGCCCGAGCTGGCGCGCGAGCTGTTCGCCGCGCAGGGGCAAGACTACGCGCGGCTGCAGGATGAGTTGACGACGATCGAAGCCAAGCTGCTGGCCTGGCATCGCGCCGACACCGCGAGCCGGCGGCTGGCGCAAATCCCAGGCGTTGGACCGGTTGGTGCCAGCGCTCTGGTGCTGAAGACGCCGGCGCCGCAGGCGTTCAGATCGGGACGCGACTTCGCGGCCTGGCTCGGCCTGACGCCGAAGGATCACTCCACCGGCGGCAAGCTCCGGCTCGGACGGATCACCCGCGCGGGCGACGAGATGCTGCGCAGCGTGCTGATCTCCGGCGCCATGGCGGTGATCCAGCAGGCGCGGCATGGGCGCGGCCGCGCCTCGGTGTGGCTGGTCGCGCTGCTGGCGCGCAAGCCGATCAAGCTGGCGGCGGTGGCGCTCGCCAACAAGATCGCCAGGATCGCCTGGAAGATGATGATCACGCAACAGACTTACGACGGGGCGCGGATGCCGAGCGCATCGCCGCGCGCCGACTGAGAGATCGAACGTCGGGCAATTAGTCCGACGCTCGAGCCGGAGCTGCAACGGGAGACAGATGGAACGATCGATCGAACCGAGAGGCGAGACAATCCGTGGAATCCATCGGCACACAAAGGCCGGTAGGGTGATTGGAGCTCGCGTCGCGGAAGCCATCTTGGCCAGCGGTCCATCGCGACCGCACCGACAGGCCGCACATATGGATGCAAGCGATCCGATCAGTCCTCAGAATCCCTTGTGGCTCGGGGGCCGTCCACATATGGATTCCGGGTTCGCGCTATGCGCGCCCCGGAATGACGAACGATAGGTTTCCGTTAGCTGGAAAACGCAGGCGAAAGCGCCTTCACAGCACCTTGTACGCGTACGGAACCCGCCGCAGCGCCACCGTGGTGCCCCAGCTCAAGAGCAGCCCCATCACGAACACGATCGCCGCCTTGGCGATCGCCGGCATGTCGGCTTTGAACAGCCAGTATTGCAGCCACAACATCCAGGCGTAGTGCACCAGGAAGATGCCGTAGGCGTCGTGCTGCAAGGGATCGAGGATGCTCCAGCCGGAGCGCTTGAAGCGCAGGAAGAAGGCGAGGATCGCGAAGATCACCGTGATGCTGAAAGCCGCGAAGGCGAGGCCGTAGCCGATTTCGTACCACATCGGCAGGTCGTCCGGATTGCCCAGCACCTCGCGCTTGACGATGATGAAGCCCCACATCGCCAGATACGGCACCAGCGCCAGCAGCGCCAGCAGCCACCATTCCGATGCCAGCCGGCCGCCGGCACCGAGCACACCCTTTTCAGGATGCGCCGCGCCGATGCCGGCACCGATGAAGAAATACGCGGTGTAGAGCAGCACGCGGCTGGCCTGTACGGCGAACGGCCCGTCGGCGAACCAGTGGTTCGGCGTGTAGTAGACGCGCAGCGGCACGTAGAGCACCGCGGTGATGACGAACGTCGCGACGATGAACACCCAAGGCCGCTGATAGCCGATCTCGGACAGCCGGTTCAGCGGGTCGAGCGCGTGGGGCGAGATCCGGTAGGCGAGGCCGCCGAGCAGGCTGAAGATCAGCAGCACCCACAGAAACCACAAAGGTCCGCTCGGCCACGGCCCGACCGTGACCATGTTCCACCAGAACTGGTCGAACCGCATTCCGGGCTCTTGCTGTAGCGCCAGCGCGTAGTAGGCGATCGGGATGATGGTGACGGCGGCGATGATGAAGGGCAGGCCGAGCCGCAACAGGCGGTCGCGCGCGAAGGTGCCGAGCACAGGGCGGTGCTCTAGGCTCGGCCACAAAAACAGCCCCGACAGCATGAAGAACATCGCCATGAAGAAGCTGTCGGTGGCCAGCACGATGCAGTCGAAACCGAGCCACGACTTGGGGTCGGTGTGGCCGAAATGGGTGTAGGGGATCACCGAATGGTGGATCAGCACCAAAATGGTGAGAAACGTCCGCGTGCGATCGAGCGACAGGTCCCGCGCATGCGGCGCAGCCGCCGCGCCCATGCCGCCGGTGATCGGAGTGTTCGCCGTCAAAGTTCGCCCCTGCTGCTCGCCAGCCGGGCTTCGGCCGACGGTCTCGATGCTTGCCCGCTTGATGCCGGCTGTACGACGATTCTTACGCCGGCTGCTGCTCGATCGTTACCCGGTCCGGATAAAACGCCAGATAGCCGGCGATCTCCCTCATAGCAGGAAAAGGCTGCTCATAGCTCCAGATCGCATTGCCGATCTCGCCGCCGTCACTCTTGATGCTGAAATAACTGGCATCGCCCTTATAGGGGCAGTGGGTGCTGCGCTCCGTCTTGACCAGCCGGGTCATGTCGGCGTCCTCGCGCGGGATGTACTGGACCGGCGGGTAGCTGGCTTCCTTGAGGGTCAGCGCCCGAACCGTGTCGGCGATCACGACGCCGCCTGCCGTGACGCGAACCCGATTCGGTGTTGGCGTAATCGTGATGGGGTGATCGGGGCCGGGAGTTTTCATGGCGTTCCTCGCGATCAAGCTGCCTGGTGGCGAAACGGTCCCTGGCCCATCCTAGGCGCGGGCTTTGAAAGGGGCGAACTGCAATATAGGATGCCGGTGATGGGTTGCCACCGTGCCGGCGGGGCGACGGCCGCGATCTGGAGGATGACCGAATGCCGATGGATGCCCGCGACATCGAGGCCATGATCAAGGCCGCGATTCCCGACGCGGAGGTGACGATTCGCGATCTGGCCGGCGACGGCGATCATTATGCGGCCACGGTGATCTCCGAGTCCTTCCGCGGCAAATCGCGGGTCCAGCAGCACCAGATCGTCTATCAGTCGCTGCGCGGCCAGATGGGCGGCGTGCTCCACGCTCTGGCGCTGCAGACGGGCGTGCCGGAAGCCTGATGGGCCGATCGGGGGCCGCGTCGTGACGGCCGCCGAGGGCGCCCGCAATCTGCTGCGCGTGCGCAAGCCGCATGAGCACAGCCGCGTCACCTATGTCGAACTGTTCTTCGACCTGGTGTTCGTGTTCGCCGTCACCCAGGTGTCGCACTTCCTGCTGGCGCATTTCACGCCGCTCGGCGCGCTGCAGACGCTGATGCTGATGCTGGCGGTGTGGTGGGTCTGGGTCTACACGTCCTGGATCACCAACTGGCTGGACCCTGAACTCACCCGCGTGCGGCTAATGCTGTTTGGGCTGATGGGCGCCGGGCTGTTGCTGTCGACGTCGATCCCGCGCGCGTTCGAAAGCCGCGGCCTGTCGTTCGCGCTGGCCTTCGTGGCCATGCAGGTCGGCCGCAGCGCGTTCGCGACATTCACGACGCCGCGGTCGGAGCCGCTGCGGCTCAACTTTTTCCGCATTCTGAGCTGGCTGGTGATCAGCGGCATGTTCTGGATCGCCGGCGGCGCGCTCGACGGCTCGGCGCAGGTCGCGTTGTGGCTGGTCGCGCTGGCGATCGAATACACCGGGCCGGTCGCCGGCTTCTATGTGCCGCTGATCGGCGCCTCGACCACGCAGGACTGGAGCGTCGAAGGCGGCCACATGGCCGAGCGCTGCGCGCTGTTCATCATCATCGCGCTCGGCGAGTCGATCGTGGAGACGGGCGCGGCTTTCGCCGGCATCGAATGGACCGCGATCAGCTTCGCGGCGTTCGTCTCTGCGCTACTCGGCGCGGTGGCGATGTGGTGGATCTACTTCCACATCGGCGTGCATCTCGGCTCCGAGCGGATCTCGCAATCCAGCGATCCCGGCCGGCTGGCGCGGCTCGCCTACACCTATCTGCACCTGCCGATCGTCGCCGGGATCGTCGTCACCGCGGTGAGCGACGAGCAAGTGTTGGGGCATCCGGCCGGACATGCCGACATCAAGATCATTCTCACCACGCTCGGCGGCCCGTTGCTGTTTCTGATCGGCACGCTGCTGTTCAAGCGCGCCATCCGCGGTCATTTGCAGCCGTCGCACCTGGCCGGGCTCGGCGTGCTGATCGCGCTGACGCCGATTGCGTTCTTCGTCTCGCCGCTGCTGCTGTCGGCCGCCACCACGCTGACGCTGATCGGCGTCGGGCTGTGGGAAGCCGTCTCGCTCGGCGCCGCGGCGCGCTCGCCGGTCGAGTAGGGTCGCGGCAGATTTTAGGGGCCGCAGTGCGTGCTAGGACGGTCGCGGAGAGGCGCACGGCGTCGGCTCGCGGCTCACTTTTGCGACCCTATCA